>JANQMF010000147.1 GCA_028280225.1 Pseudomonadales bacterium
GGTGAACCCGTGGACTGGCAAGGCCGCTGGAGCTTAACCCAGGCGGAGCTGGCGCCGGTGCCAAAACAGGCCGGCGGACCACCCATCTGGCTGGGCACCGGTGCTGACGCCGGTATTGTGCGGGCCGCCACGCACCTGGACGGCTGGTTTCCCATCGGCCCGGATGTAGACACTTTTGCCCAGCGCCGGCAGGACTACCATCAGGCGGTTACCCGGGCAGGACGCTCAAACCAAACGACCGGCTTGTACCTCACCCTGTGTATTGATCAGGATCCAGACCGGGCCGATGATGCCATTAATCAATACCTGCGCAGCTACTACAATGTAGAGCCCACGTTGATGCGCCGGATCCAGGCTTGTTTTGGCGGCCCCCTGGAAGAGGTGCTGGCCTTTGTCCGCGGTTACGTCCAGGCCGGTGCGGAACATCTGGTGATTCGCCTGGTTGGAGACCATCAAGCGGCCTTAAAACAACTGGCTCAACACCGGGATGAACTGCATTGAACCGTTATCAAGGTGGTTGTTTGTGCGGTCAGGTGACGTATGTGGTGACCGAAGAGCTGTCCGACTTTGGCTATTGCCACTGCCGCAGTTGCCGCAAAGCCAGCGGCAGCGCCTTTGGCGCCAATGCAGGGATCAAGCGCCATGCTTATCAATTGTCAGATCCCAAGGGCTACGTAAAAGAATTTGAATCTTCACCGGGGAAGTTTCGGGCGTTTTGCAGCAACTGTGGTTCCGGCCTGTATGCGTATCTGGCCACCACGGCAGATCTGATCCGCATCCGTCTGGGCAGCCTGGACAGCAATTTTACAAAAACCGCCAAAGCCCATACCTTTGTATCCGACAAGGCAACATGGGATCATATTGTCGATTCCCTACCCCAATTCGAAACTTGGGCCAGTCCGGACGTATTGCAGCAGGTAGGTTCAAAACAAAAATTTGAAAAAGATTAGCGCAGCAGTCCGTCAAAAGCAGACTGTTAACGTCCGTCAAACCTTGCATTTTTGAGGCAGCACATGACCAAACTCATCACAACCATTTTCCTCACCCTGTTTCTGGCCGGTTGCTGGAACGGCAAAAACGTTCATGTCAGCGTCAATCTGGGCGACGTTTCTTTGGGTCAGCAGTTGATTGATCTCAAAACCGCCCTGGATGAAGACGCCATTTCCCCACGTGAATATGAACAAACCAAACAACGCATGCTGGAATTGTTGGCCCAGTGGGAAGACACACCCGCAGACGCGGACCGGGACAATCACCACAATCGCAGCCACCACGAACAGGACGAGGACGAAGACGGCTTTAAGTGGTTTTAACCGGCACAGCTTGTGGTGGTTCACAGAACCTTAAACTGTGGGGAAAAAAGAATTGATCATGGCCGGTAAACCCTCTATATCTGCGAGTGAAGAAACCCGGACCCGCCGTCTTATCCCGGACATGATGCTCAACAGATTCCTGACATACCTCAGCTTGTACGCATTTGGTCTAGTGGGGCTGAGCGGATGCAACAGCATCGACCCCCAACAACAGTACTCGGTGCCCGTTGCTGCCGTGCTGGATCCGACCTCCAACCTGTATCAATTGGACAGTCTGGTCGTCATGGGTTATTTGCGCTGCCACAACGATCTCACCCGGCTGTACTCCACCTTTGACGAAGCCCAGCGCGCCACGCTGCTGAATCTGATCACCATCGTGCGCGCCGACTCCGGCACTTGTCCCGCGGAGGGTGAGATTGAGCTTGGCCACTGCAGTTACCGGGGCAAGCTGGCCTTACCCGACGATTATTCAGCCCCCCAACTGGTCATGGAAGAACTGCTCAACTGCACCCAATTCCAGGAATAAACCCTTCGCTATTCCGCCTCTTCCGTCTCCACCGGTGGATAAGGAAAATCTTCCGGGGCATTCAGCGATACCTGTACAAAACGGTTCCAGGTCTGCACCACTTCCCGGGCGTTTTGTTCATGGGCCGCTGCGGCGGCACGATGCCATTCCATCTTGTCGTTCACGCACTGGCGAAAAGTATCCACCTCACGCAGAAAAGCCCGCCACAGGTGATCATCCTGATCATTTTCCGGACGCACCGGCGGGGTACAGTTGTGCACCACCGGCGCGTTGATGGTTTGCGTGTGGGCCCAGACGGGTCCCGGCAGGGTCAGCATCATCATCCATCCCAACATGACATAGCCCGGTATCTGTAATTGCCTAGCCATAATTTGCCTCTCAAAGGGTCACCCAATGGCTGCATTGTTGAGCCATTCCGGCCTATGATCTGAGGTATTGCGCAACTTTTGGGTGAATCGAGAAAAATGGCGGAACAATTTGACACTTTATCTGACGAACTAATCCTTTGGATTGGTGAACAACCGGTCTTCTTTGTGGCCACCGCACCCGGGCAGGGCCGTATCAACCTGTCTCCCAAGGGACAGGACAGTCTGCGTGTCATCAACCCCAACGAGCTGCTGTGGCTAAACCTGACCGGCAGCGGTAACGAGACGGCTGCACACCTGCTGGACAGCAACCGCATGACCGTGATGTGGTGCGCCTTCCAGGGGCCACCACGCATCCTGAGGGTTTATGGCACCGCCCGGGCGATTCACCCCAGGGATGCGGAATGGGACGATTGTACCCGGCTCCTTCCCACCTCAACCGGCGCCCGGCAATACTTTCGTATGCAGGTGGAGCTGGTACAGACCTCCTGTGGATATGCGGTGCCGCTGATGGAATATCAACAGGACCGGGACGTCCTTACCCGTTGGGCGGACAAACGGGGCCAAGCCGGAATTGAGCAATACTGGGCGGAAAAAAACCAGACCAGTATCGACGGCTTGCCCACAGAAATTTTGTCTTAACACAGCAGGAGAGCATCCAACGTGTCAGTCTACGACTATGTCATTGTCGGCGCAGGGTCTGCCGGCTGTGTATTGGCCAACCGCCTTTCCGCGGACGGTACGAAGTCAGTGTGTCTGCTGGAGGCCGGCGGTGGCAACCGTTCACCCTTTCTGCATATTCCCGCCGGGTGGGCCACCAACGTGCATAATCCCAAGGTGGACTGGAAATTCACCACCACCCCGGAAGCGGAACTTAACGACCGGGAGATTCCCTGGCCCAGAGGTAAGGTGTTGGGCGGCTCCAGCGCCATCAACGGCATGGTCTATGTACGCGGCGTACCCCGGGACTTTGCGGATTGGACCCAGGCCGGTGCCGTGGGCTGGGGCTGGGATGAGGTCCTGCCCTACTTCAAGAAGGCTGAACACCAACAAGTGCACCACAACAACCTGCACGGCACCGACGGCCCCTTGCATGTTCAGGATGTCAGGGACAAACGCCCCATCCACGACGTGTTTTTGCAAGCTATGCAGGACAGGGGTATCCCCGCCAATCCCGACTTTAACGGCAGCCAACAAGCGGGTTGTGGCTACTACCAGTTCACCCAGCACCGGGGCCGGCGCTGGAGTACCGCCACCGCCTACCTGGACCCCGCCCGTTCAAGATCCAATCTGAAAATCCTCACCCACACCCAGGCTGAGCGGATCGAATTTACCGGCAAACGCGCCACCGGGGTTTGTGCGCGACGCAAGGGCCAGCCTATCACCGTACAGGGCCGGCACATTGTCCTTAGCGGCGGTACGGTGAATTCGCCACAATTGCTGGAACTTTCCGGGGTGGGAGACGGTGAGCGTCTACATGCCCTGGGTATCCCTGTTGTCCACAATGCCCCGGATGTGGGAGAACACTTACAGGATCACCTGCTGTCAAAAGTGGTCTACGCTACTCACGCGGAGCAATCCATCAATCGCGAGGTACAGGGCTGGCGCCTGTTGCCCACCGCCTTAAAATGGCTGTTGCGCAGACAGGGCCCCCTGACCACCGGTTCGGCGCCGGTGGGCGGGTTCTGGTACACCCGGGACGAGCTGGACATTCCCGATGTACAAATCCACTTTGCCTCCGGAGCTACCCTGTACAACGACGAGGGGCGTATTCGGGCCATGGAAGAACCCGCCATGACCGCGGTGGTGAATCAAAACCGGCCGGCTTCCCGGGGCTCCATTCACATCAATTCCGCTGAATTTGGGTTGCCGCCGGAAATCCGGGCAAATTATCTATCCGCTGAAAGCGATCAGCACACCCTGGTGCGCGGCGTGCGTCTGCTGCTGGATATCTTTACCGCAGAACCTCTGGCCCCTTACATCACCACACGTCTGTCGCCGGCGGAAGAGGTTGATATTGCCTCGGATGAAGCCCTGTTGGCATATATCCGCGAGGATGCCAGTACAGTCTACCACCCCACCAGCACCTGCACCATAGGAAAGGTGGTGGACGAAAGGTTGAATGTGATTGGGGTTGAAGGCTTGAGCATTGCTGATGCCTCTGTCATGCCCTATGTCGTGTCGGGCAATACCAATGCCGCCACTATCATGGTGGCCGAAAAAGCCAGTGACCTGCTGTTGGGGAAAGCCGCCACCGGGGTTTAAACAGGTGGATGCGGCATGGGGCCTATGTTGTGTTCGTAGGCAAAACCCGCGCGTATTAACGCTGCTTCACCCAGCCGTTTGCCCACCAACTGAAAACTTTCGGGTAAACCATTTGCACTCAAACCCGCCGGCAGGGTAATGGTTGGATGCCCGGAGTAGTCATAGGGTGCGGTAAAGGTAATAAACGATGCCCGGCCATCCTCGGTGGCCACATTCTCATCCATTTGCGCCACCGGTAACGGCAGACTGGTCATACAAGGCGTGAGCAACAGATCCACTCCGGAAAACAAGTCATCCAGTTCGGTCCTGAAATTTGCACGTACCGCTTCAAGCTCTTCGTAGTGGCCTTGAGGAACACTCAGTCCCAGTTCCAACAACTGGCTCAACACCGGCCCATACTGGTCCGCCCGGGCAGGATAATAGGCCCGGTGAGCCCTGGCACATTCCACCGCACAGGTAATTCCCCACTCATCAACCAGGCGGCGGTAACTACCGGGCAGGGTGACCATCTTTATTTTACCCCCAAGATCCTGGAGCTGGCGGGCAACCCGCTGCATCACCTGGTGTACCTCTTCATCAACCCCATCATTGGCATAGTCCCAGTCCACCCCAATCACGAAGCCGGTGAGGTCCCGGGGTAGGGCCAAAGCCGGGTAATTGGGCACGTCATCCGGCAAACTGGTGGGATCCTGTGGGTCCTGACCTGCAATCACCGACAATATTCTGGCCGCATCCTCAACGCTGCGGCACATGGGTCCAATGTGATCCAGGCTTTCGGCCAAGGCAAAGGCACCATGACGGCTGACCCGGCCATAGGTGGGCTTAATGCCCACCAATCCACAACTGGCTGACGGAAAACGTATGCTGCCCCCGGTATCTGTACCCAATGCCGCGAAGGCCAGCCCGGCAGCCACCGATACACCGGAACCCGAGGAAGATACCCCGGGCCAGCGATTGACGTCATACGGATTTCTGGGCGCCACAATGTCCGGATGATGGGCACCAAAAGCACCCTCGGTGAGCTGGGTTTTGCCGATAATCACCGCCCCGGCATCCCGTAATCTCAACACCACCGTGGCATCAAATTCAGGGATAAAGTTAGCCATCACCCGGGTACCGCTGGCGGTGGCGTGACCCCGGGTATACAGCAGGTCTTTGACCGCAACGGGAACCCCGTGGAGCGGCCCCAGGGGTTCTCCGGCTTTTTGCGCCCGGTCAAGCTGTGCCGCCTGCTGCCGCGCCTGTTCTTCCAAAACCATGGCATAACTGGACAGTTGAGGCTCACAGGCGCTGATCCGCTTGAGCATATAGTCCGTGAGTTCGCTGGCGCTCAACGCGCCACTTTTGAGTTGCCGGCAGGTTGCGGAAAGGGTTTGATAGTGCAGCACTTCACTCAATGACCAATCTCCTTAAAATTTCGCGTCTGCTTTAAGCAGGCTGCCAGCTACAGATCAAAGATTTTACCCGGATTTAGAATACTCTTGGGATCCAAGGCTTTTTTCATTGTACGCATCAACCCTATCTCCGCCTCGCTACGCGCAATATGCAGGTAGGGTTTCTTCTCCAGACCCACACCATGCTCAGCAGACACCGAACCGGCAATCCGCGCCAGGGGTTCGTAAACACAGCCCTCAACCCGGCGCCGGGCGGTGTCGCTGCCGTCTTGTACACAAATTGCAAAATGTAAATTACCGTCACCCATGTGTCCCAGGACAAAATTATCTACCTGGGAAAAGTGCTGGGCCAGATTTCCGTTCACTTCCGCCACGTACTCGGGCATCAGAGGGATGCGTAAGCTGACATCAAATAAAAACACCGGACCGAGGCGAAAGGTCTGCTCCACATCATCCCGAATGGCCCAGATTTGCTGGCGCTGGGCCCCGGACTGAGCAAGCACCGCATCAGCGATCAAACCCTCCTCCAAGGCTGTGTGCATGACCGCCGCCATTTGCTCTTCGGTCACCCCAAGGGCTTCCACCAGGACATAAAAGTTGTAGTCACTGGACAGGGGTGGTGTATTTTTTGCCGGTTTAGTGGTGACCAGCCGGTAGTAGTTGTTCCACATAACCTCAAAGGCTGACAGCCCCCCGCCCAGCCCGGCATCCGCATGCTTTAAAAATTGCATCAAATTGGCAAAATTCTCCACCCCCACCAGGGCAGTGGGCCAGGTGGCCGGCTGCTCCCGGCAGCGCAATACCGCCCGGGTGACAACACCCAGCGTGCCTTCGCTGCCGATAAACAGTTGTTTTAAGTCATACCCTGCGTTGTTCTTGATCATCTGGTTCATGGACGAAACCACCGTACCGTCAGCCAGCACAGCCTCCAAACCCAACACCATCTCCCGGGTCATACCATAACGGATCACCCGATTTCCCCCGGCGTTGGTGGATATATTGCCACCCACCGTGCACGAACCCCGCCCGCCTAAATCCAGTGGAAACATCAGCCCCTGGGCCGCAACCGCCTCCTGCAGCGTCTGCAGCACAACCCCACTTTGAACAATTGCGGTGCGCTCCAGGGGATTAATCGCTTCGATCTGATTCATGCGTTCCAGAGAAAGCACCACGTCATTTTCCCGGGTGATGGCGCTTTCCACCAATCCCGTCAAACCGCCGTGGGCAACCACCGTCTGATTGTGAGCATGGCAGACCGCCAACGCCTGACTGACTTCCCGGGTGGTGCGCGGCCGCACCAAAACCCGTGCACGGATGGTATCGCTGCGCCATATTCCGGCGCCGCGGCTGGTAACGTCCTCATCCAGCAGAACACTGTCGCTGCCCAGCTCACGCAACAGGGCAGCAACCACAGGCCGGTCCAGCGTTTGCACTTGGGACATGACTTTTCTCCAACCAGATATCGGGGGGCTCAACCACAACGCAATGTCAGTACCGGCTCAACCCAGTGGCCCGCCGGCAACCCACCCCAACACTAACCTACTGCATTTCCTTTAACCTAGCCAGCAGGTAAGTTTTTTCCGCGGCACTTTGGGCCAATTCAACAGCCCGGGCATACGCGCTTGCCGCCTCCGCCCGGGCCCCCAGGCGGCCAAAAACAAAGCCACAGGCAGCGTAGTAGGGTTGATAGTCCGCCAAACCGGGGGTTGTGTGCAGTCCCCGAAGTTGTTCCGCGGCGGGCGCTACTTCGCCGCCATAACACCGTGCAACCGCTAAGTTCACCGGTACGACCGGCGAAGAATCATACTCCGCCAGTTTTTCATACAGCGCCACAATCTGCCGCCAATCCGTCGCATCAGCATTGGGGGCTTTGCTGTGGATGGCGGATATAGCCGCCTGGATCTGGTACGCACTGGGTGGATGGCGGGAGACATAAACGGCATCGATCAAGGCAATCCCTTCACGAATCATGGTCTGGTCCCAACGATGCCTATCTTGTTCCAGCAGGGGGACATAGGCACCCTGTTCATCCAGGCGCGCGGGCAGCCGTGCCGTGCTCAACAGCATCAAAGCCAACAACGATCTGGGCTCCGGGTTGTGCCGGAACAAACGACACACCATGCGCCCCAGACGCACCGCTTCAAGCAGCGCCGTATTGCGCACCAGATCACGATCCTGAATTCGCGAATAACCTTCGTTAAAGAGCAGATAAATTGCTTGCAGCACCGCCCTTAAACGCGGCGACAATTCCGTTCCCTTGGGTACCGCGTATTCAATGTCCTCGGCCTGGAGACGTTGCTTGGCCCGGGTAATGCGTTTTTCAATGGTGGCAGGTGAGGTCAACAGCATGCGGGCAATTTCATGCACGGAAAAGCCCAAAACCACTTTCAACACCAGGGTAATCTGGGTCACCGGGGTAAGATTCGGATGACAGCAGGTAAACATCAGGCGCAATAAATCATCATCCAGCTCGGACAGGTTAAACTCTTCCACCTCAACCCGTTCCACCCGGGCCGGGGCCTGATTGGCCGCCAGGGGCACCACGTTGGACAAGCCCATGTCCAGATTGTCCCAGCTGGATGTGCGGGCTTCCCGGCGCATCACATCAATGGCCCGATTACGTCCCACGGTAACCAGCCAAGCCACCGGCTGCGCCGGCACGCCGTCTTTCTGCCAACGCTGCAAGGCTTTGACCAGGGCATCCTGGGTGGCATCCATAGCCGCATCCATGTCACCCAGCACCCGGGTCAGAGTGGCCACCACCTTGGGGTAGGCCGCCTTTAAAACCGGGCCAAGCTCATTCAAGGCAAATCCCGAATCTAAAGGTCTTCGTGGTTATCAATGGGTCTGACTTCAATGGTGCCTGTTGCCACATGAGGAATCAGCGCAGCATACTCCATGGCCGCCTCCAGGCTTTCCACATCAACCAGATAAAAACCCGCCAATTGCTCCTTGGTTTCCGCAAACGGGCCGTCGGAAACCTGCAGGTCTCCCCCCCTGTTGCGCAAGCTGACCGCGGTTGCGGTTGGCATGAGCGGCTGCCCGGAATGTTCGATACCGTCAGCCTGCAGGCGTTCGTGCAAAGCGCCATGACCGGCTAGCACCGCTCGTTTTTCCTCCAGGGACTTATTTTCCCAGATTTCCTCAGCCTCGTAGATCAACAACAAATACTGCATATAGCCTCCACTGGATTATGTTCGCCACCGCCGGCGCAAAATTTATACTGCCTTTGAATAAGACGCTTCAGGTGTAGTTTTTCGGACAGATTCGAGCCGATCTTAAACTTTGCCACAACACCCAGGCCATAATCAGAAAAACGAGCAAAAGCGGCACCGACGCCAGAATGACCGCGGACTGTAACGGCCGCAGACCACCCATCTGAATTAAGGTAATGGGTAACAGACCCAACAAAAATGCCCAGAACACCCGATGCAACCTGCCCGGGTGGATCGTTTCATCAAGATTTCTGGTGGCGGTCATGGCCAGGGTATAGGAGGCGGAATCATAACTTGTGGCGGCGAATATCACGCAGACCACCGCAAAAACAGCAATGATCAACTCCGCAGCAGGCAAGGATTGTAATACCGCAACAATGGCCTGGGGGGCACCCTCGCTGTCAATCAGCCCAAGTACGTCAACCAGACCACCAAGCTGTAACCAAACCGCATAGTTACCCAAAACCACAAAAAAGACGGTACACCCCAAGGTGCCATAGCCAAGACAGCCGAGAATAACCTGCTGCATGGTCCGACCTTGGGATATCCGTGCGATGAAGACCCCCATAAAGGGCCCAAGCGCCAACCACCAGGCCCAATAAAACACTGTCCAGGCTTCAACAAATGAGCCCCCGGGCTGGGGACCGGTCACCGCATCCATGGCCGTGCTCATGGTGATGAAGTGACTCAGCTGATGGCCAATGGTCTCCAACCCCAGCTCGATAATGAACAAGGTGGGGCCCACCACCAGAATAAAAACGAGTAACAAAAAGGACAATACAATATTGATATTGCTGAGACGTTTGATACCCCGCTCCAGGCCAAGCCAGGCGCTGGCTGCAAACAATATCGTGATGGTGGTGATGACAATGACATCCAGCGTAAAACCCAACGATGCCCGCTGCAAACCCAATAACTCGCTGACGAGGGTGCTGATCAGCGGCACCGCCAGGCCAATACCGGTACTGCAGGCACCCACCAGTCCAACCACAAAAATCAGGTCAATCAACGGAGCAACCAGTGGCCGCATAGAGGAGGGAACAATGCCGGCACAGGCCTCGGAAAGACGCAGCGAATCGGCACCTTTAACATAGTAGGCGTAACCCATGGCCACCCCGGGTAAACAATAGAACGCCCAGCCGATCAACCCCCAGTGAAATATCGGATAACTGGTTGCCCAATACAGCGCCTGCCGTGTTTGCGGCGCCACTGAAAAGGGTGGGTTGGCATAGTAGTGAGCCCACTCCACCATCCCCCAGTACAAAACACTGGTGCCAATGCCCCCGCAGAAGAGCATGGCACTCCAGCTCAGGGTCGAAAACCTGGGTGGGCTGTTTGTCCGCGCAAAAACAATGGATTTGTGGGGCCCAAAGGCCAGATACAACAGCAGCAGCAATGCCCCAATACCGGTTAAGATATAGACAAAGCCAAGGTTTTCCGTCAGGTAGGTATATGCCACCCCCAACAGTTGCCGCCCCTGTGCAGGAAACAGGGCCAGCGGCACAACCAATATAATCAGCATGCCGACACTGCTGAAAAAAATTGGCCAGTGGATACCCTGGGTCTTCGGTTCTCCGGAGTCCGCGTGATTCAGTTGCACGGGATATTTCCATCAACTATTTTCATGGATCGGCTTCACGGATAAGTCCCACAAACGTGCTTATAACAAGCTTCACAAATAAATCTCACTTAGAAAACAGACCCCGGATAAAGAGTAACATGCCCACCAGCAAATTTGACAAAGCCTACTATGACCGCTTTTATGCTGATCAGACGACCCGCGCGGTCTCCCCGGCGGAGCAAAGGGTACAAGCCAGATTCGTGGCCGCATACCTGTTGTACCTGCAAGTACCCGTGCGGTCAATCCTGGACGTGGGGTGCGGCCTAGGTGTTTTGTTGGAAGAAATGCGCAGACTATTCCCCAAGGCATCCACCACGGGCATTGAATTCAGCCCCTACCTTTGTGAAACCTACGGCTGGGAAGAGGGTTCGGTGGTCGACTTTGTGGCGGACAAGGCGGATCTGGTCATTTGTCATGATGTATTGGCTTATCTGACCAAACCGGAATGTGCCGAAGCCATTGACAACCTTGCACACCATACCCGCCAGGTCCTGTACCTCAGTGTGATCACCAAGGAGGATATGGCCATCTGCGACGTTGCCCATACCGATATGCAACAGAAGCTGCGTCCGGCCCAGTGGTATCGCAAA
>JANQMF010000158.1 GCA_028280225.1 Pseudomonadales bacterium
TGGCCCCCGACTTATTTCCCGGGGCGCGCCGGCGATCAACAAGTGGTCCGGGAAGTTGGTGAACACCCGGGTGACCTCCGGCAGGGTCCAGCGCAAAAAGGCGAGAATATCCATGCGGGGAAAACTCATGTGTTTTGGGGCGGCCACAGTCACCGAGCGGTCGCCGATCTGGGTGCGCCGCCGGCCAATATCCCCGGCCACTAACCAGCCTGTCGGCCGGTTAAACGAATGCGTTGCCTGGGTCAGAGCCACCGGGTCTGTTATGGGCCCGTAGCGGGTTTCGAAAGTCCAATCCTTGGGACCGCTCAGGGCTAAGTAAGACTTTCCGGTGGCGCCCGGCACGGTGCGGATTCTGGCGGCGGGGAATAAATCACCCAGGCGGACAACCGCCCATGACTCCCGCTTCACCGCATCGCTTACCAGCTTGCCGTCCCGGGTTTTACGTTTGCTGTCAATCAGCGCCCGGTACTTGAGTTTGCCTCCGGTTTTTGGCGGTTGCCATACCAGGCGTCCGTTCTTGTGTTCTGTGCTGCCTTCGCCGGATATCAACTGGTAGGCGTCTTGCGGGGCGCGAAAGTCCAACAACCTTAACGTGCGGCGAGTCTGGCTGACTTCAATGGTGATATCCGCCTTGTTGGTGTTGTTGAACTCAGCGGAAAAGTTAAGCCCGTAGGTGCTGGCATGCGCGTCCTGGCTGCTATACACAATGAGGATGATGAGAGGCAAAAATAAGTTACGCATCAACGGTGTCTAAGTTCGTCCAATTGATATGAAGCATCGTCCAGACGTCCCCCGCGCAGGGAGTCCGGGGTTGCGGCAAAATAGCCGTCTGTTGCGGGATCATCACGTGCCCAGTCATTCACCTCGCTGCGAAAGGCAATCCGCCACTCATTATTGCGCTTTTCGTAACGGTCCACGTAGCGGCCGGCAATAAACAGGTCTCTCTCTTCGCCGTTGGTGACAACCCGATGGAAAGCCTGGAAGTAAACTTCGCCAAAGGCGACATCACCCTCTACTTGAATATTAACCTGGCCAATCATGTGATGATTGGCCAGGTGATCTTTAAGGGCCTGATAGGCCATGTCCACAAATGCATCCGGGCCACCCTGAAAAAAACCGTAGTCGGTATTAGCGTCGTCGTGGAAGGTGCTGCGCAGCAGAGCCTTGTCCAGGCGGTCGAGACCGCGCATATAACGCCCAACCAGATCGGTAATTTCCTGTTTAGCTAAAAGTTCTTCCAGGGTCATATTATGCCTGCAGGTAAGTGTCTAAGGTATTATGAAAGTGGCGAATGCGTGCTTCCTGATAGTTGCCCAGGGTCTGGGCTCCCTTGGCAGAAGCCTTGATGCCGGCCCACTGGCGCTTAAAGTTGTCGGTGTCCTGGTCCAGTACATAGGACAGGCGATTTTCTTTAAATCCGGGCACGCTGACGTAGGGCTCATCTATACCCAACCTAACTGTTGGCGTCGGCGGAGGGGTCGGGCCGTGGTCCGGGCGCGGGCGCAACAACAAGATGTCGTGAATACAGCGGTCAATGCCCAGGGGCCGGAAGCGGTAGATCAGCGGGATAACAATCCCGGGGAAAAAACAGGCATTTGGAAAGACATGATATTCAATGCTGTCCAGCATTTCGCTATTGGATACCGTGGACAGATCCACATCCATTTCTTCTCCCAGGGTTTGGCGCAAAATGTCGGCATGGGCCTGGCGGGCGGACTTGCCCGGGGGCAGTTCCGCCGGGTTGTGACCCAGAAACTCAAATAGCTCAGCCTGGCTGAATTCTTTTTCAAAGTGGGGATTACCCGCCGACAGGTTTTGCAGGAAGCGGCTCACATGCGGGCTGAAACAGTCGTATTGGGTATTTGCCCAACTGGATGCGCGCAGCCCTTCCGGGTGGGTGGCCAGCACATGGTAGGCTTCCATAAAACCTTCCATACACATTTTCCAATTCCCCGGCAGCACCTTTTCCATGTGCAAAACCGTGTACCGGTCTTGCAGAGGCCATTGGGCAAAGTGATCCGGCAGGACCTCTAAATAGTCGGCTAAGGGTTTGGCCTGTGGATCTAAATTTATAAAGACAAAACCACCCCAGGTATCCGAGGGTATTTCGATAAGGCCAAATTCTTCATCCTTAACATGAGGAAAATCCCAACGGCAGGGGATTTCGCGCAGGCTGCCGTCAAGATGCCAGGACATGCCGTGAAAGGGGCAACGGATAAACTGTTTGCCGCGACCCTGGGTGCCGCTGGCACAAAACTGCATGCCCCGGTGGGGACAGGAATTTACATAAGCGCGAATGTTGTCTCGGTCGTCCCGCAGCACAATGACGGAGTGGTCCCCGATGTCGTAGACATAGTAGTCTCCGGGACCGGGGATGTGTTCTTCCCTGCAGGCCCACTGCCAGGTTTTGCACCACATTTTTGCCATTTCAAGGTCATAAAATGCCTGACTGGTGTAGCGTTCCCAGGAAATGTCTTCGTCACCCAGAAACTGGTAGTTTTGCGCCTTGAGGGCGTCCGGTGGGTTGTCGCCGTCCGCGGCCAGTAATTCCTGGGCGCTGGGCCCGGGACAGCGGGCTTCTCCCGGTTGCAAAGCGGGATCACTCTCTTTGTAAATATCCAACATCTTTATTCTCCCTGCACCGTGCCCTCCGGAGGTGCTCGGTAATAATTGCTCATGCGCCTATAATGGCGGGCACGCATATTTATTAGGATTATACATGTTAAAGCCTGTGCAATTAGGCAGCAGTGGATTGAGGAGTTCCCGGTTGTGTTTGGGGACGATGAATTTTGGTGTGCCGGGACGTGGGCACCAGGGTGATTGGACCCTGGGGCTGGATGACGCCCGGCCTATCTTTCAGGCGGCCATCGAGCAGGGTCTGTTCTATTTTGATTGTGCGGATGTTTATGGCCTGGGGGCCTCTGAAGAGGTGGTGGGGGCCTTGCTGCGTGAGCTGTTACCCCGGGATGAATATGTGCTGGCAACAAAAATTTCCATGCCCATGGGTGGGGGGGCAAACCAGGGCGGTTTGTCCCGTAAACACATCATGGAGGGTGTGGATGCTTGTTTGCAGCGGTTGGGTCTGGACTATATTGATCACCTGGTTATTCACAGGCATCCTCATGGTATTCCCGGTGCCGCCTCGCCACCCATCGAAGAATCGCTGGAAGCCCTGCACGACGTGGTGAAGATGGGTAAGGTACTTTATCTGGGAGCTTCTTCGATGTTTGCCTGGCAATTCGCCCAGTTGCAGATGACCGCGCAAAGGCATGGTTGGACTCAGTTTATATCCATGCAGAATCACTACAATCTGGTTTACCGGGAAGAAGAACGGGAAATGTTGCCGTACTGTGCAAGCACCGGGGTTGCGGTGATGCCCTGGTCACCCCTGGCCCGGGGAATATTAACCGGCGCCTACCAGGGCGGATTTGCCGGGGGCAGCACGGCGCGGTCTCAAGGCGGTGACCGGCACAGAACCGAGAGTTTGTATCACGGAGAGCATGTCTTTCCCATTGCTGACCGGGTGGTGGAGTTGGCTGACAAGTATGGGCACACACCCGCGCAAATTGCCCTGGCTTGGCTGTTGGGTAAGCCTGAAGTCCATGCCCCCATCGTTGGGGTTTCCAGGATCACACAACTGGAGCAACTGGTGGCGGCGGTTGAGATTAAACTTGATGACGATGACGTCAGCTATCTGGAAGCGCCCTATAAGACGGTGGATAACTTGTTATCCCACGGGCATTCCTAATTGCTGTTGTTGGAACGAGTCTGACTCTGACGGATGGCGCCCACGCTGGAATAAGTAGATACGGCATAAGGCACCAGATAGGTCAACACGATCTGGGCTAAATTTCCGGTGGTGATTGAAGCGCTGATCATGGCATCACCGTGATTGATAAGCGCCAGGAGTGTGCCAACCAGCAGGGCCACCTTGGTTGCCCTGGGCCAGACCTGCCTGGAAAGGGCCAGGCGGACAAAACCAGTCATGATTTGTATCCGCCTTGTACGGCAATGCCGGGCATGGTCCTTAGGCGCTCTACCGGCGTCCGCCCTTCCCGCGTGTGGCCCCGGTCCGCAAAGCGCATGGGTTACAAACCGTGTTTTCCGGCTTCCCTGAACAGGGGTTGATACTCCGCAAATGCAACGGGATTGGTACTGGCGCCGGTAGTGGTGCCCGCATCGGTGGTGAGGCAATGTCCGGTGGTATAGCCGGACTCGTCGCTGCCTAACCACAGGGCTGCGTTGGCCACATCTTCCGCTAATCCGGGGCGTCCTTTTAGTGGTGAGTTCTGTGCCAGTATTTTTTTGGTTTCTTCAATATTAGTGTGATCCCCGGTGGATACGTTGGCCACCATGGCGGTGGCCATGCCGGCTGGGGCGATACAGTTGACCCGGATGTTGTATTGGCACAATTCTGCGGCAACCCCCTTGGTCAGACCCACGACCGCATGTTTGCAGGCGGTATAACAGTGGGGGCCCAGACCACCCTGGATGCCTGCGGTGCTGGCCATGCTGATGATGGCGCCGGAACCCTGGGGGGTCATGACCCGCGCGGCGTGTTTACATCCGTAGAAAACACCATTCAGCAGAATGTCGACGGTAAACTTCCATTCATCAGCCGGGGTGGTGGCGATGGGGCCCACGGCACCCACAATGCCGGCATTGTTAAACATGATGTCCAACCGGCCAAACTCGTTGACGGCGGTGTCTACCAGGTTTTCGATATGAGATTCGTCGGTGACGTTACAAGGGGCAAAAATTGCCGCGTCGCCAAGTTCGTCAGCAATCGCGGCACCCGCGTCTTCTTGTATGTCCCCCAGAATTACCTTGGCCCCTTCAGCAACAAATCGTCTTGCAGCACAGGCGCCAAAACCACTTGCTGCTCCGGTAATGGCAGCAACCTTCCCCTCTAGTCTCATTTGTTTTCCCCTCGTTTGTTTAATGGGGCGTTCACCCCTATTCAGATACGTGGGACTAGGTTATCTATTTATCGTTTGATCCGTCCAGCGCTTCCTTTGGGTTTAATCCGCGGGGTTAGACCACTCTGTTCAGGCCAGGGTAATGTGCACCGGGCCGATGCCCAGATCAAACGTGCCTGTATAGTCGCCGGCGGCAAAGGGGGTTTTGGCATACGCGCCGGTGATAACGTACTGTCCCGCTTCCAGGCGCTGATCAAAGGCGGCCAGGCGACGGGCAAGAATGGCCAATGATTCGTAGTGATCATCGATAAACCCCGGGCTTTCGACCCGCTCAATAAGGTCCTGGTGCTTGCTTAAGCTGACGGTTAAGCGGCTTAAATCATCTATGGGTGCTACGGATTCGCCGATCACGATACCCCAGTTTGATAAGTTGTCCGCTACCCGCAATCCCGCTCCGGCGCCGGGGCCGAGGCGTTTCTGGTTGATTTCAAAAGCGGGCAGGATACCCGCCACGGCTTGGCGCGCGCTTGCTGGTGTAGCATCCGGGCCTAATTGTTTGCCCATGAGGAAACACAGTTCGTTTTCCAATTGTCCCTTGTGCAGGGGGCTCAGGGGCAGGGTGGCATGGGAGCGGACAATGCGGCTGTGCAAAATAAAGCCAAATGGCCTTATCCCGTCACCCATGGCGTTGCGGTTAGCACCGGAGGTCATGCCAATTTTCCAGCCGCCAATGGACTCTCCGATGCTGAGCCAGCGATGCAGCAGTTGCAGTTGCAGGTTTTGTCCCTGGTCAAATTCGATACCGGTTGCGGACAAAGTCGCGGAAAGGTGGTCGGCCAGGGGTACGCCCGGGTGATTGTGGAGTTGCCACAGGGCTTCCAGAACTGGGTGTGAAGTGTCGATAAATCCCCCAAGAAATTAATTTAAGGTCCAGTAATCCATGTGACGGGTACAGACCCTGTGAGCTGTGGAGCGGGTGATGGGAATCGAACCCACGTCATCAGCTTGGGAAGCTGAGGTTCTACCATTGAACTACACCCGCCGGGTGAGGGTTAGTTTACAACGAGCGGGTGGGGTGTTGTATGCCGAAATAGCCCCCCTGGTTTTTTTCTCGCCATTCGCGGTGGAGCTTTTCGGGGTTTTTTGTCAGGTTTGGACACACACATGTTTCATCGGGGACAACGGCCATCGGGTTTGGACACACACGTTGTCAATGTCGGCCGGGATGAGGGGTGGGGCTGTGAGGGTGTTGTGCTGAGGGTTGGGGTGGGAGTTGATGGGATAACTGGGGAGGCGGTTCACGGATCGCGGCGAAACTATAGATCCTGTTCAGGACCGCCGTGAATACATCCGTGTAGGCTACGCACCGGCGTCCGTGCCGGTGAGGTTCCTGACCAGGATCTATAGCTCTGCCGCTTGCGGTGATCTGTATTCGAGGTTGTTTCGTTATTGTTGGACGCACACGATGTCAATGTCGGCCGGGATGAGGGTTGGGGCTGTGAGGGTGTTGGACGAAGGGTTGGTGTGGGAGTTGATGGGTTAACTGGGGGCACGGTTCAAGGATCGCGGCAAAACTATAGATCCTGTTCAGGACCGCCGTGAATACATCCGTGTAGGCTACGCACCGGCATCCATGCCGGTGACGTTCCTGACCAGGACCTATAGCTCTGCCGCCTACGGTGATCTGTATTCGAGTTTGTTTCGTTGTTGTTGGACACACACAGTTGTCAGCGTGGCCGGGATGAGGGGGGGCTGTGAGGGTGTTGTGCTAAGGGTTGGTGTGGGTGTTGATGGGATAACTGGGGACACGGTTCATAGATCGCGGCAAAGCTATAGATCCTGTTCAGGACCGCCGTGAATACATCCGTGTCGGCTACGCACCGGCATCCGTGCCGGTGACGTTCCTGACCAGGATCTATAGCTCTGCCGCTTACGGTGATCTGTATTCGAGTTTGTTTCGTTATTGTTGGATACACACGTTGTCAACATGGCCGGGATGAGGGGGGCTGTGAGGGTGTTGGACGAAGGGTTGGGGTGGGCGCTGATGGGGTAACTGGGGACACGGTTCATGGATCGCGGCAAAACGATAGATCCTGTTCAGGACTCATAGCCCTGGCGCTTACGGTGATCTGTGTTCGAGTTTGTTCCGTTAATATCGGACACACACTTGCTGAAGTACCAACCGGGTGCAACCAGCGGGTGTATTAGCGAACAAACTCATATCGGATAGGTTTCGTAGAGCGCACCTATGTCCAGCAGCAAGCAGCCCCGCTTTGCGGGGCTGATCAGTTACTGTAGATGTTGTGTTTCTAAGTGGTTCTTCAGGGTTGGTAAGGTAAGGAGGAATCCTGCAGGAAAATCAGCACGCGATCGTCGTCTGTCTTGACGTAGCCCTTTGTATACTCGACCTTTGTTTCGTCTCCTTGTTTGTCGGTGAAGTAGTAGTGGCCCATAGCGATGGCGATGTTGCCCTGCAGCTTAACCGTGTGATTATCGAACCTGACCTTTGTCCAGGGCCGTAAGGCAAAGCCTGAATCCTCAGCGTACTTATCGTTGCCGGATACGAAATAACTCACAGTACCTTCAACGTCCGGCCGGAATGGCTGCTCGGAGGCAAGGGTTGGTTTGAATTGAATAGGTCCCAGTTCGAAAGCGTAGGCGCTACGAGCTGCTTTCTCCGCCACCTTGGCTGCCTTGTCGCCAGCCTTGCCAATTGCGACCACCGCATCACCCCAAGCAGCCTGTGCAGCTTGAATATCAGCCTGGGTAATCTCCGGGCCCGTTGGCAGCTTGTTGGTGTGGTCCGAGAATTGGTCCGCGTAGGCTGCGGAGACGCTGAAGAGCAGGAAGAAACTTGCAATTAAGGTTGGCAACTGACGGTTTGCTGTAGCGGAGTAGGCAAGTGTTTTCATAGACTGATGGGTCCTTTCATTTGAATTTTGCGCATCCTAGGGGCCCTTGACCTTCAAGTCATTTCGAAAGATCCTGCAACTTTGTTCGCTTTATCCGGAACATCTTTGATTGGTCATTGCGTAGCAGCATCGGCACTATTCATCACAATCGCGATGAGCGTAGCGAAGGAAACGGCGCCGGATATCGTGGAGTAGCCGGTTGTCGTTAGGCACAAACCTAATGGTCTACCCGATGTGAGCCTTTTCGTCCGGCTTAAGTTGGACTCCTGCCGGTGCTTGTCCGTCTGTTCCGTGCTTGCTCGCGCCGGTGTTACCCAGTTCGCTGGGACACGCCCAGTTGAGTAATCAGCAAGGCTGCGCCGGTCAGTGATATTCCTTTGAGAAAATGGGCCTGTTGCAGTGCCCGAATAACTTCGGTGTCAGCATTGATCATTTCATAGCCGTGTACAACAATCGTGACCGGGACCAGGAATATTACGATCAACCATCCGCCAAGGCGGGGCCGCCAGTTGCAGATGATCATTAGGGCACCAGTAAGCTCGATGGCGCCGGACAAAAAAATCCAGAACAGGGGATGGGGGAAGCTTTCGGGCATGAGCGAGACATAGTAAGGGATGTTTGTAAAATGGGTGATACCCGACAGCACAAACAGCGACATGAACAGCAACCGCGCGGCAACGTTCAAGGCAATGTGATTGGGTAGTTGGTCTTCTGCGAACATAGTGATCCACCATTTGGTTAAAAAAAGTTCGACCCGGCTGGAACATGTCCTGTGCCAGCGGTGTTGGCAGACACCCGCCGAAAGGTCAGGAGGCATAAGCGGCATGTTCCTGTATCCATGCGCGAATAGACGCTTGGCGGGAAACGGTCGAATCTTTTGTTACGCTGGCTACGACCTCCGGCAGTTTTACTGCCGACAGGGCTTCCCGGTAGGTTGCCTCCGCATGGTTGAAAGCGGCTGCGATTGTACAGGGCTCTGAGCACTCCGCACTGGACGCGCCACAGGGGCCCCTGCGGCGAACTTCCGTACAACGAAAGCCCGGTGCCGTGCCTTCAATCGCGGCGGTGATGTCCCACAATGAAATCGTCTGAGCAAGACGGGAGAGCCGGTACCCGCCTGTTGCACCCCGCTTTGCGGAGACAATGCCTGCTCTGCTCAAAGCCTGTAGTTGTTTGGCAAGGTAAGGCGTTGGTACGCCAAGAAAATCTGCCAATGCCTCTCCTGGAAGCGCTGCCCCGGTTGGTAACAGCGCAAGCAGTGCACAAGAGTGCGCGGCCCACTCAACACCCTTGCCGGTTTTCATCGCGATCCCCACTTGCCCAACTAATTATGGACATAATATATCCATAATATAATCATAATTATAGTATCGCGTCAGAACGAAGCCGCAAATGCCGGACAAGGGTTATCTGTACACAAATCGCATCCGGGTCATAGTTACTGTACAGGACCGCTGTGAGTACATCCCTGTAGGCTACGCACCGGCGCTCATTCGGTGACATTTCTGCCCAGGATCTTTAACCCTGCGGGTTGGGACGATCCAACGAAGTCCTTTCAATACCAACCTTTGTTTTTCGGTGATGACTAAAACCGGAAACACAGAAACTTGGCGGCCGCGACTGCTGCGGCCCGTGAGCACTTCAATGCACCAGGAGGAAATATGGAGCTTTGGGCCTGTTGCATTGTGTCGATTTCCCTATCTGGCTTTCACAAAATTCCCCGAACTTCGTCTGCTTAACAAGTCTGATTCCCTTGGAGGCCAGCATGACAAAAAGGACAAAAAATCAAAATGACACAAATAAGGAGCTGTCGGCACTGATTAACTCAAACCCGAACATCCGCTGGTTTGCCGTATTTAGTATCAATCTACTGCAAAACGCTATCAGCGATCTCAATACCGAGCAAAAAATAAAGTACGAAAAATTTATTACTGTCAGCAATAAAACGGAAGATGTGCTGTGGTTTTTCGTAAAAGGAGGAACCGCGCTTAAGTTATATCGTGATAAAAAATTCAGCCTGGAAAGCAAACTTCATGAGAATAACAGCGATTGGGATACGCAAATTGTGATTAACCCGAAGCTGCCGTTTAAACAATGGTATCAAGTACGCGACAGAGTCGAAGAGGTGATCAATCACGTTTTAGTCATAAGCAATGTAGCTCTTACGTTTATGCCGGATATCAAAGACTATTTGAAAAAACAGCTTCCCCAGAAGTGTGAGGATAACCTGAAAATTTTAGGTAAACCAAATGCAAATGATAAGGAAAAACTTCAGCTTGGTGGCCGAATTACCCACGTAGACGGTAGGGATCAAAAAAGAGCTTACCTATACGATAGGTTTCACCCAAGCCAATCCAGCGACACGGTAAGTCACTATTTTGCGGTAACGCCAAACATAAAGGAAGTTTTGCGCGGCACAAAGCCTGCTGCTGATATGCCAAACGAACTTGATATGCTGAATAACTTTTTCGAAAAAATGGCTGACAATAATGTAAAAGAAAAAGGCAATGAAGAAGACGAAAAGGAGGAGAAATACCACGAAGAGCCAAACGACAAAAACGAAACACACTCCGACGATAGGACTGCTGGCGCATTCAAGGTGGCGAGCACTGTCATCAATAAACAGAGCTATACAAGTAGAGAGTTAGCAGCAAAGGTGTACCGGATGTTGATGAGTTTTGGAAATAAGCACGGATGGGGGACTGATCAACAAAAAAGCTCTTTTAAGTCAGCGTTGAAAAAAACAGGAAAATCAAAAGATCTATTGCAGATGATAGACGAGTTGCTCGATACTCTTGGATCCGACCGGGAAGCCAGAGCGCCATTAGCCAGTTGTCGACACAATCTAAATGTCGGGAACTACTATCTATATCGCTTACTAGTCAACTATAAATTCAATAAACCGGAGAAACACAAGGACTACGGGGCTGAACATGATTATCAGAAGGCCTGGGGGAACAACAAAGTACGTGCGGAAATAATTGATGTAACCATACCCAGACGGGACACTCAGGAATGTCTCCATCAAGCAGCAGTATTATCCGGCGAACATTGGCAGCTCACTCAAATCAATGTTGACGATTTATCTGGCGTCAGTATTCCCGTGTTAGGCAAGAGTTATCACCTGGATGAGCAAATCGTGCTACTGCGCGAGAGTATTGCAGGGACTACACACTCTGCTAACAAGTTTGCTAAAAGACTCAGGCGCTGTGCCAAGCTGGTTGCGTTGAATGATAGGGACACTTTTGACAAAAAGAGCGTAAAAAATGGCGGAAAGTTTCTTATTGACCACATCCTAAACCAGTTTACGAACACCTATAACGCACCGAAGACGAAGATACTTAAGACTTTAGAGCGGGCGACCATTGATTTAAACGACTGGTGGAAAAAAGGGAATAACAAGAAAGTGAACGTTCGTATGAGTCGCGCTACGAATAAGTATACGCAGAATTTAACAAAGTGCGGAGTAGGCAAGCTCGGTTATGTACCCATCAGTTCGATGCTTCGGGAAGAAATTTCCGAACCTGTGGAATTTAACTTATCGGAAGAAGGCAGTGAAGAAGCAGCCATGCAGAATTGCCTGTATATCGTTGTCGCATTTGCTGATCTTGCTGATGAGATTAAGGAGGATCTTAAACAAACATCAGCGATGCTAGGTGCGGACAAGGCCAGCAGTAAAACCACTAGTGATTATCGGTTGCTGATTAAGTCAGCATACCAGCACATTAATACGATAAAACTACGTGACATCAACCTGGTTTTTCAGCTATCCGGAGATGCCGCTACGTATTGCCATATCAAAGATGTTATCTACCCGGAAAATGTAACACCACAACACTCATTGGAAGAAATCCTATTCGTCAATCCGGTGACGGCTAATCTTTTCATAGTTTCGGATAAAGAAGTTGATGTCGAGCGAACTGTTGAGCAAATATCTTCGCGGTTAATGTCTGTTGAGAAAGATTATGACATCAAAGTTGAAAAGAATTTGGTCTACTTAAGGCGTCAGTCATTTCAGGATGGCGTGCAACTAATCATTGACGTTGCTGAGAAATCAGCTGATGAGATAAAGAAAGATGATGCCACGGAGTACGCCTCTGGGCTCCCTGTAGTCAACTTGCGTCGACTTATAGAAACTATGGAGCCGGTTAGTCATGCCCAGGAGTTCTTTATGAACAGTGCGTTGGAGGCAACCTTACAGATAACTCGGGATACTTTTGCCATTCGGTCCTATCTGGCACGCTATTTAGGCATGCCGTTGGCCGCTCCGTTGGCTTTGTCACCGGATAAAGGGAAGAAGACAAAGAGTAGAGTGGAAAAGGATGGTAGTAATTTAGATGAACTGCAAACCCCGAGTTTTGATGAATAGAATAGCCCGCGACTTTAACTGTTAGGCTGATCCGCATGAATTTTGGGCTGATCCGGCGTTAGTTCGGCTGGAGCCCGGCCGGCTACAGACCGCCGTTCACGTAAAGACACTGGCCGGTGATCCAACTGGCGGCATCCGACGCCATAAAGACCACCGCATGACCAATGTCGTCCGGGGTGCCGACCCGGCCCAGGGGGACCCGCAGGATTTTTTCCAGCGGTTGATCGTCGGGGAAGTTGGTCGACTCATTAAAATTGTCGGTAGGTATCGGCCCGGGGGCAACGGCGTTGACGCGTATGTTGGGTGCCAGTTCAATGGCAAAAGTTTCGGTCAGGCTGTTTACCGCCGCCTTGGAGGCGGCATAGGGGCCGTTTTTGATCGAGCCGCGCCGGGCGGCGTTGGAGGATATGTTGACAATGACCCCGGAACGGTTGGCTGCGTTGATGTGTGCTGCGGCGACTTTACAGGCTGTAAATACAGCCTTGAGGTTAAGATCCAGTTGGGCATCCCAACGGTCAGCCGGGGTGCGGGTCAGGTAACGGGGGGTGGCGTCGGGCAGGCCACCGGCATTGTTCACCCAAATATCCACACCGCCGGCCTCGTCCGCAGCTGTGGCCACGGCTTCCAACTGGATTTCTTCGGTCACATCCGCGGGCACGCAGATAGCCCGTTGTCCAAGTGCCTGAATTTCAGCAGCCAGGCTGTTGAGGTCAGCCGCGGTTCTGGCGCTGATCACCAGGTCCGCACCGGCTTTGGCCAACTGTAAGGCGATGCCCCGGCCGATACCCTTGCCCGCGCCGGTGACCACCGCCAACTTCCCATCCAGCCGAAACACATTTGTCATCTTTGCCCCTATTTGAGTATGCCTATAGTTGCATTATGGCGCGTAGCGAATGCCCGCGAAAAGCGTTAAGTTAAGGGTTTACATCAGCTATTGCGGAGAATGTCATGCCTTATGCCCCTGCGGATCGCGCATTTTATGATGCTGACAGCCATATCATGGAATTGCCGGATTTCCTGACGGCGTACGCAGATCCGGCAATCCGGGAGGACATTCCCGAGGTCAGCTACAGCGCTTCCATCGTGACCGATGAAGAAGTTGCGGTCATTATGGCCCAAGGGGGCAAACACAGCCCGGAGCATGTCCAGGCACAGTTGGACATGGGTGATGCGCTGATCGAAAAATCCAAGGAAATCCAGGCCTTAGGTGCCTTTAACGCGGCTGATCGCAGCGCTGCCATAGATCTGCTGGGGTTCAAGAAGCAGCTTGTTTTTGCCACCCACAGTGTGGCCTTTCCCTTTCACCCCAGCGCCAAAAAACCCATGCACCTGCGCTACGGGGCCACCCGGGCACACAACCGCCACATGGTCGATTTTTGTGCAGACGACCCACGTCTGATGGGGGTGGGGATTGTCCCTCTGGACGAGCCGCAACTGGCCCTTAAAGAAGCTCAGTGGGTCATTGAACAAGGACTTGAGGCGATCTGGGTGCCGCACCGGGCACCCATCGACCGTTCGCCGGGGCATGTGGAACTGGAAAATTTCTGGGCTCTGCTGGCGGAAGCCGGGGTGCCTTTCCTGTTGCATGTGGGTGGCGCGCCGCTGCAGAGCCCAGAAATTTTCCAGTTCCACATGCCCCGGCGAACGGTCGATGGGTGCCCGGTGCGGCACCCAGATCGC
>JANQMF010000214.1 GCA_028280225.1 Pseudomonadales bacterium
GTTTTGACTTGGAAGGGCGTGCCCACAATCTGCGCTCCGGAATGGAGTTGTCCCGCCTCCTGCACGAAATGCCCAAACCCACCCTCGCGGCGATCCCCGGCCCTGCCGCGGGGGCGGGTCTTTCGCTGGCGTTGGCCTGTGATTTGCGTATTGCCCTGGATACCGCCAAGCTGACCACGGCATTTTCCAAGATTGGGTTGTCCGGCGACTATGGCGGTTCCTTTTTTATGCCCTATCTCGTGGGTCAGGCCAAGGCCCGGGAACTCTACTTTACCGGAAAGATCATTTCCGGCCAGGAAGCTTTTGATATTGGCCTGGTCAACAGGGTAGCCGATGCTGACCATTTTGCGGATGCCGTAAGCGAATTTGCCCGGGAACTGGCTGCCCTGCCGACGGTGGCGGTGGGCTATATGAAGAAAAATCTGAATGCCGCCTATGGTGGGTCTCTGTCGGATACTTTCGACCGGGAAGCCCTGCATATGGTGCGCTGTTTTATGACCGACGATCACAAAGGCGCAGCAAAGGCGTTTGTGGACAAGCGCGCACCGGAATTCAACGGCCGTTAGACATATGGCACCTGTCGGGACGGTCTGGAGTTCCCGCTTTGGTTTCCTGATGGCCTGTATTGGCTTTGCCGTGGGTTTGGGCAATATCTGGCGTTTCCCCTACATTACCGGCGAAAACGGCGGCTCAGCCTTTGTTATTGTTTATCTCATGTGTGCCGTTGGCATTGGTGTTCCCATTCTGATGGCGGAATTGATGCTGGGCCGTGAAGGGCGGCTGACCCCACCTGCGGCGATGGCTGCTGTTGCCCAGCAAAGCGAGCGCAGCCGGGTTTGGGCGGGGGTTGGCTACCTCAATCTGCTCACCGCGTTCAGCATTTTGATTGCCTATACGGTGGTAGCGGGCTGGGTACTCTACTATTTGCTCACTGCCCTGGTTGACGGTTTTGCCGGAACCACGGCGCAAAGTTCGCAACAGCACTTTGATGCTCTGCTGGGGAATATCCCGGCGCTCATTACCTGGACAGTTGCGGCGCTGGGGCTGGCGGCCGCAATTATCTATGCCGGCGTGCAGAAAGGTATTGAGCGTGCGGTCACCGTTATGATGCCGCTGCTGTTTTTTCTCTTGCTTGGGCTTGCCGGTTACAACCTGGTGAGCGGTGGCATGGAGGAAGCGGTCCGGTATCTGTTCAGTCCGGATTTTTCCAAACTGAGCCCGGGGATGATTCTGGCAGCGGTGGGTCAGGCGTTTTTCTCAATAGGTGTAGCCATGGCAGGTATGATGATGTTTGGCGCCTACCTGCCAAAAGACGTTTCAATTGCCAAAAGCGCCTTTGTGATTGTGCTGGCAGACACCGGGGTCGCCTTGCTTGCGGGTCTGGTTATTTTCCCCATGGTGTTTCACAACGGATTGGATCCGGGGGGAGGCACCGGCCTGATATTCCAGACTTTGCCGGTCGCCTTTGCCCAGATGACCGGGGGAGCCGCGGTCAGCGTCGTTTTTTTTCTATTGTTGTCGGTGGCTGCGGTGACATCGGTTGTCGGGTTGTGTGAACCCCTGGCAGCATGGTTGAGTGAACGTTTTAGCTGGTCCCGTCACCGGGCGGTTGTCCTCCTGGTAGCCATTACTCTGGCCATGAGCCTGGTCAGCGTCTTAAGCTACAACCGCTGGCAGGACATAAATCTGTTTGGCACCCCCCTGGGAGTAGCCATGGACGTACTGCCAAACTTATTGTTTTTACCCCTGGGGGGTCTGCTGATCGCCCTGTTTGTGGGCTATTTTGTTAAACCACAGATCAGCCGGGCCGGCCTGGGTATTGGTGCTGCACCTTTTTCCGTCTGGCTTGGGCTCATCCGGTATGTTGTTGTACCGGCGGTGGTGATTATCCTTGTTACGGGGGTTCTAAATTAATGGAGTTAAGCTTCAGGAGCAGCGTCAATAGCTGGGAGTGTGATGAGAACGATCACCTTAACGTGCGCTACTATGTAGATAAGCACTGGCAAACCCTGGTGGGAGGGTTGCAACGTTCCGGTTGGTTGCAGGGGCACGTGCAGCTTCAGATGCAACACATACGCTTTTTGCGGGAATGTCGCCTGGCTGCGCCGTTGTCCGGTTTCTGGGGCGTTGTGGACGTACAGCAGGATCATATCGACGTACTGACACAATTGCATCAGGAAGGTGACACCCGGTCCAGTTCAACCTGTATTCACCGCCTGCCTTCTTCGGTTTTTTCTTCATCAGTTTCGGTCACCGACCGGATTCCGGCTGAGGCCGGTGCCAGGGGGGTGCAAGATGCTGACCTGTCTTATACGCGGCTGAATTCCGCGGACCTGTCCTCCTATGGCTTCAGGGTGATCGGCATGGGTGTAATACAGCCTGTTGAAGCGGCAAAAGACGATCGTTTGCTTGTTCACCACTATATGGGCAGGTTATCGGATTCCATGCCGCATCTTTGGCAGTTTCTGCGCGACAACACCCAGCCGGATGGCGTTGATGAAGGTGGTGCGGTATTGGAGTATCGGCTGCGTTACCATCAACCCCTGGTGTTGGGCGATCACTATGTCATCAATTCAGGCCTGCTGGCGTGTGCTGAGAAAGTTCAGCAATTTGCCCACCTGTGTCACCGGCAGGCAGATGGTGCCCTGTGTTTTAGTGCTGAAGCCGTGGCGTTAAGAATGAATCTTGACACCAGAAAGGTCATCAGCATGAACCGGGAGGAACTGGAGCGTATGGCACAAAAGCAGCTTAAGCCCTTTTCTGCGGAAAGGAACTAACCGAGGCGGAAGTTATCGAATACTGCCAGGACCACAAGAGGCGGATTTAGGGCTTTGCGGCATGTTGTTGTGACAAGCGTGCCCAAAACATCAACAGGCCAAGTACAGAAAAAAGTACAGAAAAAAGTACGGAAATTTGCTTTAAGACAACTAACGGAAAAAAACTAATGTCAAAACCTGTTCTATTTCTAATCGGTTTAGCGGTTTTGCTTGCCGCTGCCTTCCTGCTGCCCATCGCTGATTGGATGAGCGGACTATTTGCCTGGATTGATGCCAACCGCACAATCTCCTGGTTGGTATTTATTGTGATGTATATCACCGCAACCGTACTCCTGCTGCCGGGCAGTATATTGACCCTGGGTGCCGGCTTTCTGTTTGGCCTGGGGTATGGCTTTGTCATGGTTTCCGCTGCCAGCGTTATCGGGGCGTCCTGCGCGTTTTTGGTCGGCCGCTTTCTGGCACGGGACTGGGTGGCGGAAAAACTGGGCAGCATGCCGAAGTTTGCCGCCCTGGACAGAGCCATTGAACAAAGGGGTGCGCTGATCGTTTTGTTGACCCGCTTGTCACCTGTTTTCCCGTTTAACCTGCTTAACTATGCTCTGGGCCTCACCGGGGTGAAGTTCTGGACCTATGTAGGTGCCTCGTGGATCGGCATGATACCCGGCACGGTTCTGTATGTTTACTTAGGCTCTGTGGCTTCCGACCTGGCCAGCTTGCTGGCGGGAGACATTGGCGAATCCCCGGTGGGGAACAGCTTGTTTTATGTGGGTCTGGCGGCAACCCTGGTGTTGACAATAGTGATCACGCGCATCGCCACCAAGGCGCTTGGTGAACAGCTTGACGAAGCCGGTGGCGCATCTGAATCTCAACCGGCAGGTCAGGAATAAGACACCCGCAACCCAGGCAATCACATAAGGACTAAGGCATAAACATGAGCTATCCAGGTGAAGAATTTGACCGCGAAGCGCAAGCCCTTCTTTTTCCTTCCGGTTACAACAACCCCACACCCGAACAACGCTATCATCTGGCAGTTATCGGCGCCGGTCCTGCCGGACTCATTTCTGCCATTGGTGCAGCGGGATTGGGCGCCAAGGTTGCTTTGATAGAGCGTCACCGGATGGGTGGAGACTGCCTGAATGTGGGGTGTATGCCCTCCAAGGCGTTGCTTGAATATAGCAAACTGAACCCCGGGGACTTCACCGGGGCCTTTACCCATTTGCGTAAGGTCAGAGCGGAAATTGCGCCCCACGATTCCGTGGCCAGATACAGTGAAGAGGGGGTAGATGTTTTTCTGGGTGAGGCTGCTTTTACCGCCGGCGGTGACCTGCAGGTGGGTGATACCCGAATCAGCGCGCGCCGGATTGCCATATGTACCGGAGCCCGGGCTGCTGTGCCACCGATTCCCGGGCTTGCCGAATGTCATCCCCATACCAATGAGAGCATCTTTGATCTGACCGTTAAGCCCGAGTCCATAGGCATTCTTGGGGCGGGGGCCATTGGTTGTGAATTAGCCCTGGCCTTTGCCCGGCTGGGGGTTGTGGTGCACTTATTTGAATTGGCCCCCCGGGTCCTGCCTCTGGAAATTCCCCAGGCCAGTGCCCAGGTTCATCAGGCGCTGGAAGCCGCGGGTGTGCGTATCTATGCGGGCGAGGGTGTTTCTTCCGTGGAAAAAAACGCCTCCGGTCACCTTATTCGGGCAGGTGGGGTAGAAGTATCAGCGGAACTTATGCTGGTTGCTCTGGGCCGGTCGCCGAATACGGACAGCCTTAACTTGTCCAGTGTTGGAGTGGCCCTGGATGAGCGGGGTTCCATATTGACGGACAACAAACTGCGCACAACCAATAAGAAGATTTACGCAGCGGGAGATTGTACCGCTGCGCTGCAATTTACCCATCACGCGGACGCTCAGGCCAGGGCCCTGATCCAAAATTGTTTGTTTGCGCCCACGGCAAAGGTGGACAGCCTGGTGGTACCACACTGTACCTACACCAAGCCGGAAGTGGCCTCGGTGGGACCAAATCCCGATGAGTTGACTGCCCAGGGCATTGAATTTGATGAGTTTGAATTTGATTTTGCGGAATTGGACCGGGGGCGGGCGGAACTGCATGGTGATGGTTTCGCCAAGGTTTATACACAAAGGGGTACGGACAAAATACTTTCCGCAACCCTGGTTGGGCACGATGCCGGTGAACAAATTGCACCCATATGCCTGTTAATGAGCAATGGTCTTGGACTGGCTGCCGCGGATAAGGCGCTGTTCAGCTATCCGACCCGGTCAGAGTATCTCAAACGTCTGGCTGGCGCTTATAATCGGACGCGCTTTACTCCGCGTGTGGCTAATCTATTCAGCCGTTGGTTGAAACTTATAGGCTGATCTGTATCCGGCATGGGTGCGCTGCCCGCAAACACTGACGGTTAGTGGCGGACAGATCTATTTGCCGGGGGGTGTTTTTCATCTGAAACTTCAGGCGGGCTTAACATGATTTGTGCCAAAGCGGTTTTCAGCTGGCTTAAGGTGAATGGTTTAGCCAGAAACCCAACCTGGCCTTGTTCTATCTTGTTCAGAACGTCTTCTGCGTATCCGGATACAAATAAGACCTTCAAATCGGGTTGGGTGCGCTGTGCCGCTTGATAAAGCTCGGGGCCGCGCATATCCGGCATGATCACGTCGGTGAGCAGCAGATGGATATCGGTTTGCGCAATGATGTCCAGAGCGTGGACTGCGTTTTCGGCGACCAGGGGCCGAAAGCCAAGACCGGTGAGCATTTGTTCAACAACCGTGCGCACGTTATGTTCATCCTCAACTAGAAGTACCTGTTGATGGGTGGGCAGATTGTTTGCGCCGTTGTTGTGTTCGTGAACTTTGTGCCGGTTGTTGTCGGCCTGGTTTAGTGGCAGCCGGATATCAAACCGGGTGCCGGCCGGACTGGAGTGGGTGCAGGTGAGGGTGCCGCCGTGCTGTTTGACAATACCCATGGACATGGACAATCCCAGACCGCCGCCGCCGTCACCCTTGGTGGAGAAAAAAGGGTCAAAAATCTTGCTCTTGATTGCATCCCTGATCCCATGGCCGGTATCTTCTACCGCCAGGGCAAGCTGGCCTGTATTGCGGCAGACAAATCCGGTAATGGTCAGTACCCCTCCGTCCGGCATGGCGTCAGCGGCGTTGATGATCAGGTTTAACAGGACTTGCTCAAGCTGGACCTGGTCACCCTGGGTTGACTCGTTGCCCACCCACTGACCCTGGTGGTCAATCACAAAATTTATCTGGATGTCCTCGCGGATGAGTCCTTCTGTTAGCGCGCGGACGCCGTTCATGAGAGAAGACAGCGAAACCGCATCAACCTTCAACTGCTGGCGGCCGCCGAATGCCATCAAATTTCGGGTCAGGCTGTTTGCCCGGCTGCCCGCATCAACAATAAGCTGTAACATCCGCGCTTGTGACGGGGTCGAGTCACCCAGTTGCATGGTTTCTGCAGCGCCGGAGATGACGGTGAGCAGATTGTTGAAGTCGTGGGCTATGCCACCGGCCAAGCGGCCCAGGGATTCCATTTTTTGCGCCTGTATCAGCGCACTTTCAGCCAGGCACTTTTTGTGGTTGGTTAAGGCAATGGTTGCCAGATCCGACAGGGTCGCCGCAAAGCTGATCTCTTCATTGGTCCACGTGCGCTGATTGGTTTGTTCCAAACAAATGACACCCACAATTTCCCCATCCTGACGAATTGGCGTCGCCAGGCTCGATACGATGTTATGGGCTTGAAAGTAGGTTAAGGCAAATTCGATGCGGGGATCCCGGGTGACATCCACCGCCACAATAACCCTTTCTTCGTCTAACGTCCTTATGTAGTGGTCAAGGGATGGGGGTGTGAACTGTTCCCCGGCGATGTGTATGTTTGTGCGTATGTCATACTGGTCAACGCAGCGCAGACTGTCTTCGCCAAACATCCATATATTTGCCCTGGACAGGCTCAGCAGGTGCACCGCGCGTTCGGTGATTGTGCCAAATACAACCTGAAGATCAGTTTCGGTGGCCATGGGTAAGTGGGCAAGCTCCGCCACCACATGGCGGAAGTCGGCCGAGGCCGAAGTGTCATCCAGCAGCGCACTGATATGGGGTGCCGCCAGGGTGGCCGCGGCGTCCAGACGCTTGCGTGTCACCGGGTTGATGCCGTCCTGTTGGGTGTGTTGGCAGTCCAAAACACCCAATAGTTCGGAGCGGTAGACAATGGGTACAACGTACTCACTTTGGGTGTTGGCGGACCCGGCAATGTAGTGTGGGGTATTGTTCACGTTGGGATAATAGGCTGGGGTCAGCTCAAGGGCGGCTTGTCCAATAAGCCCCATACCCAGCGCTAATGTTGGGTAGTGCTGTGCTTCGCAGTTGTTTGGGGCATAGGCCAGCACGTTGCCGGTACGCAGGTAGAGGGATATTTGTGGCGCTTGGCAGGTGTCGTTTAACCACTCACACAGGGTGAGGCACAATGTATCCAGATTTGTCTGCACAGCAAGCTGCGCGCCTAGAACCTGGAGTTTATCCAGGTCCCGGGTGTCCATATTCCCTGGGCTCATCTTGCTAGTGTACCGCTATCGTCAACATAAATAAGCTAATATACTTTTATTCTGGAAATTGTGTGGTGATTTGAGATTGGATCATGACTGAGCACAGCGAAGACCTGCAAGACCATCTGCACAACAGAGCTCAGGCGTCGCAACAATGGAAATCCTCGCGACGATTGCGCATTCCCGTTGATCCGGATCTGGATCCCGGAGATATTCCCCTTGAATCCATAAATGTTGCAAATCCGGAACTTTTTCGCCAGCAACTGCAGTACCCCTATTTTCAGCGATTGCGTGATGAAGCCCCGGTTCACTATTGTGCCGAGAGTCAATACGGCCCTTACTGGTCTATTACCCGCTTTGAAGACATCATGGCGGTGGATAAAAACCACCAGGTGTTTTCATCATCTTACGAACTGGGTGGTGTGACGATCACCAGCACACCCAGCTCCAGTAATGAAATCCCCAATTTTATTACCATGGATCCGCCGGATCACTCCGCTCAGCGCAAGGCGGTGGCCCCGGGGCTGGCGCCCAGACGACTGGCCGTGTTGCAGGAACTCATTCGCGAGCGCGTCACTGACATTGTGGATAATTTGCCCCGGGGGGAAACTTTTGACTGGGTACCACGGGTTTCGGTTGAACTGACCGGTAGAATGCTGGCGACCTTGCTGGGGGTGCCCCAGGAAGACCGCCATCTGCTGATACAGTGGTCCAACGCCATCAGTAATGCGGATGACCCGGCTTATGCCGACAGTGCGGCAAATTTCTACCAGACCCTGGCGGAGATGACAGACTATTTTTCCGATCTGTGGCAGACCCGCAAGGCAGACCCCGGGGAAGACCTGTTATCCATGCTGGCCCTGGGTCCGGATACGGCGGAAATGGATCAAAAGCAGTTGTTGGGCAACATGGTCCTGCTGATGGTGGGGGGCAACGATACCACGCGAAATTCCATATCCGGTGGCCTGTTGGCATTAAACCAATTTCCCGAAGCGTATGAAAAGCTGCGCCGGGATCCGGATCTGGTGGCCGGCATGGTGCCTGAAATTATCCGTTGGCAGACCCCGCTGATTTCCATGCGGCGCACTGCCGTGGCGGATTTTGAAATGCACAACCAACTTATCCGCAAGGGTGATATGGTCATCATGTGGTATCTGTCGGGCAACCGGGATCCCCGTGCGATTGAGCATCCGGACCAGTTTATTATCGACCGGGCGCGCCCCCGGGAACACTTATCTTTTGGCTACGGTATTCACCGGTGCCTGGGTAACCGCCTGGCGGAAATGCAATTAAGAGTCCTGTGGGAAGAACTCCTGCCCCGTTACCCAAAAATTGAGGTGGTTGGCGAACCCGTGCACGCCAGTTCCACCGTATTTCACGCCATCCAATCCTTGCCGGTTAATATTCCAGGGTAAGCCTGCGCCAGCCTCCCAGGTGTGGGGAGACGTGGCGCTGTGCTAACAGATATGCGCAGGGTTGTTCAGGCGGCGCGCTCAATGAGCGTGCCGGTGCCCAGGCCACCTCCGCAGCACATTGAAATGATGCCGTAACGGCCGCCACTACGGGCCAGTTCGTGTACTGCCTTGGTAATGAGGAAACATCCGGTTGCACCCAGGGGGTGGCCAAGCGAAATGGCCCCGCCGTTAGGGTTAACCTTGGCCATATCAGCGCCTACCGCCTTGGCCCAACCTAAAACCACCGAGGCAAACGCTTCGTTGACCTCAAATACATCGATGTTGTCGATCGTCAGGCCGGTTTCTTTGAGGAGTTTTTCGGTTGCCGGAATGGGGCCTTCGAGCATCAATACCGGATCGCAGCCAACCAGGGCAGATGACTTGATGGTGGCCAGGGGTTTCAGTCCCAGCTCACTGGCCTTCTGGGCGCTCATCATCAATACAACGGCGGCACCGTCAGCAATCTGTGAAGAGGTTCCGGCGGTATGCACCCCATCTTCACGGGCCACGGGTTTTAATTCCGCCAGTGCTTCCAGACTGGTGTCTCGCGGTATTTCATCTTTTTCGACAACAACGGTTTTCCCGGTCTTTTCGAAATTTTCGTCCATCACCGGGGCTTCAACAGGGATGATCTGGGTGTCAAAGTAGCCGTTGTCCACGGCCACCTTGGCACGTTCCTGGGACTGCAGGCCAAATGCGTCGGTATCCGCCCGGGTAATCTGGTATTTCTCAGCCACCCGCTCAGCACCTTCAAACTGACTGGTAAATTCATGTTGCTCAAAGTAGCTTTTGGAAACGGGTTTGCCCATGCGCTTGTCTTTGCCCACCGCGTCACTGCCGATGGGCAGCCTGGTCATATTTTCCACACCGCACGCCATGACCACATCCGCGTGTCCGGATGCAATAATGCTGTGGGCCAGGGTAGTGGATTGCTGGGAGGAGCCGCATTGGGAATCGATGGTAATACATGGTGTTTCAATGGCACCGCCGTGGGCCAGCCAGGCAGTGCGGGTGACATTCATTCCTTGCGCGGCTACCTTGTTGATACACCCGCCTACAACCTGGTCAACCACACTGCTTTCTATGCCGTTGCGCTGCAGGGTTTTCATCATTACCTGGCCAAGCACGTCGGTGGGATGCGCGCCGCCAAGGCTGCCGTTTTTCTTTCCCACCGGTGAACGAGCCGCGTCTACAATGACAACATCAGTCATAACTTTCCCTTCTTAAAGCGTGTCAAAATTGAACCGCCAAGTATATGCCAGGAATGGGATTGCTGGTAGGGTGCGTACATGCGTGTGATAGTTCAAAAGTACTGCTGATGTCCCAAAGTCAAAACAATTCCAGGACCTACTGTAGTGAGCTTGCCCTTGCTGATGGTGCTCAGCTTTGCGGCACGGCGGTTACCGTGGATCTGTGGCTGCTGATCGAATATGCCAGGCCCTGGAAACCCAAGGCCCTGATCGACAACGATCTAAGTTTGGCGCTTAAAACCCATCTGGACGGTTTGCCCGCACAAGTGCGGGAATGCGCCGGTAAGATATTGCGGGTGCAATTTGTCAAACAGGCAGCTTCCGCTGAACAAGATCACCCCCGGTTGCTGTTGGCAGGCGCTGACGGACTTCACGCAGGGCGGCTGAGCAGTTATGACGAATTGTTGGACATTACCGCGGAACAACTGGCGGCGGGATGTTTACCCGACCCCTTCACCTGCGCCGGGCCAATTTATCTGGTGTGTACCAATGGGCAAAGAGATGTGTGCTGCGCGCGCTTTGGGCTGCCCCTGTACGAACAACTGAGGGTGGAGTTTGGCGAAAGGATCTGGCAGACCACGCATATTGGCGGCCACCGTTATGCCCCGAATTTGGTCAGCCTTCCCACGGGGGTGGTCTACGGCTTTGTCCAGCCGGAACAGGGGATCGAGGTGGTTACACAAGATCAACAGGGGATCTTGAGCCTGGCCAATTTACGCGGCCGCGCGGGTTTGCCCAAACCGGCCCAGGCGGCGGAATATTATTTACGTCAGGAGAAAAACCTTTATCGCCATGGGGATCTTAAGTACACCGGGCTGGAAGAGCAGGATAGCGGTGGGGTGGCCCGTTTTGTGGATGTGCAGGGCCATGGTTATGCCGTGACCTTACAGCGCAGCATGAGTCAACCGGTGATTGCCAGTTGTGATGATGTGGCCAAACCTATGGAACAGTTTGCCTTGGTCCACATCCACCAGACGACAAATCAACAAAACACACCAACTTAAGAGAGGATAGGATGGATTTTTCCGGAACAAAGGCCCTGATATTTGGCGGCACATCAGGTATTGGCCTGGCGACCACGCTGAAGCTGCGTGATGCCGGTGCTGAGGTGGTTGCCATCAGCAGAGACCCGGATAAGGCGGGGGAGATAGATGGGGTAGAACTGGCGGCGTGTGACGTGCGTGATCGGGATGCCCTGGCCGCCCTGTTTGCGCAACAGGCACCGTTTGACATTTTAATCAGCGCCGCCACCGGCGGTACCCGCGCCGCCGGCCCCTTTCTGGAAATGGATCTGGACGCTTATCAGGCGTCCTTTGATAAATTGTGGGGGTATACCAATGTGGTGCGCCTGGGGGCCGGGCATTTAAGCGAAGGTGGCAATATCGTTCTGGTCAGCGGCTCTCCGGCAAGGCGTGCACGGGCGGGTCAGTCTGCACTGGCCTCGGTCGGCGGGGCGGTGGAGCAGTTTGTCAGGGCCGCAGCGGTGGAAATTGCGCCGTTGCGTATCAATGTGGTGTCGCCCGGTGTTATCGATACCCCTATGTTTGGTCCCGATGCGGAGCAACGGGGCAAGATGTTATCCGGCGCCACGGCCAAACACATTATCCCCCGCCCGGGATTGCCGGAAGAGGTGGCGGACGGCATCCTGTTTGTGGCCGGGAATGCGTACGTTACGGGTACAACCATTGATGTTGACGGCGGCTGGCTACTCAGCTGAGGCCACAGAATGAGGCCGTTAGGCGGCCTGTCTGAGGTTAACCCTGTAAGCTGGCGAAATTTTTTCCTTCCGCCACCAGACGTTCCAGCAGAGGGGCAGGTTCCCAGACATCACCGCCGTATTCTTCCGCAAACTTCCGGATGTCGGCAAGGATGTTGTCCAGTCCCTGCTGGTCTGCCCAGAACATGGGGCCGCCGGTGACCTCCGGGAATCCGTAACCGTTGATGTAAACAATGTCGATGTCACAGGGACGAATGGCAATACCGTCCTCGAGGATTTTTGCGCCTTCGTTGATCAGCGGATACAGGCAGCGTTTCAGCACTTCTTCGTCTTCGATCTCTCGCCGGACAATGCCCAACTCAGCAGAGGTTTGTTCAACCAGCTCAACCACTTCCGGGTCGGCGGTGCCGGCTCTGCTGCCTTGCGGGTAGATATAAAAGCCGCGGTTTGTCTTCTGTCCAAAACGCTCCATGTCACACAACTTGTCCGCAACCCGTGCGGTAATGGGGACCTCCTCCGGGGACATACCCGACAGCTTTCTGGCGCGCCAGCCCAGGTCCAGGCCAACCAGATCATTCATCTGAAATGGGCCCATGGGCATGCCGAATTGTAAAATGACGTTGTCAACCTGGTAGGGGGTGGCGCCTTGGAGAATGATCTCACCGGCCTGCCGGGTGTAGCCGGCGAGCATGCGGTTGCCGATAAATCCGGGTGCGTTGCCGGACAAGACCGCTACCTTGTGCAAACGTTTGCCCAGTTGCATGGCGGTGGCGATGGTTTCCTTGCTGGTCCTGGCGCCACGCACCACTTCCAGCAGACGCATGACGTTGGCTGGGCTGAAAAAGTGTAAGCCAATGACATCCTCCGGACGGCTGGTCGCTTCAGCCATTTTGTCCACATCCAGGCCGGAGGTGTTGCTGGCCAGAATGGCACCGGGTTTGGCCACGGCTTCCATCTTCTTAAAGGTTTCTACTTTAACATCGATGTTTTCATAAACGGCTTCGATGATGACATCCGCATTAGCCAAACCGTCGTAGCTTGTGGTCCCGGTCAGCAGCCCCATACGCTGATCAACCTCTGGTGCGCTCATCCTGCCGCGCTGAACCTGAATGTCGTAGTTGCGCTTGATTACGCCGATACCACGGTCAAGGGCGTCCTGGTCCAACTCAAGTACGGTTACGGGAATACCGACATTCAAAAACGACATGGAAATGCCGCCCCCCATGGTGCCGCAGCCGATAACCGCGGCGGTTTCGATGGGCTTGGTTTGGGTGTCCCTGGGAATATCGGGAATTTTTGCCACCTCACGCTCGGCAAAAAACATGTGAATCAGCGCTTCCCGCTGGGGATGTTGCAGACACTGGGCAAAATTTTCCGCCTCCACTTTCATACCGGCATCAAAATCACCCAGATTGACCGCTGCTTCGACACACTGAACAATCATCTCTGGAGCAAACCGCTTGCGCATCTTCCGCGCCGCCATTTTGCGGGCATTGTCAAAAATTTCCGGACGATCGCGGTCCGGGACAAGCAAAGTATCTTCGTTGCGGATACAACGCACCTTGCCGCCTTCGGCAATAATCCGGTTGGCATAGGTGATGGCTGCTTCGACAATATCACCATCTGCTACCTCGTCGACAATACCCAGTTCCTTGGCCTGGGGACCTGGAATACCGTCGCCGGTGAGCATAAAGTTGAGGGCCTTTTCCGCCCCCACCAGCCGTGGCAGGCGCTGGGTACCTCCGGCGCCGGGCAGCAGTCCCAACTTCACCTCGGGTAAACCCACTTGAGCGCTGGGGGCGGCGATCCGGTAATGGCAGCACAGCGCCACTTCCAGGCCACCGCCAAACGCGGTGCCATTAATAGCCGCAATGATGGGTTTGGTACTTGCATCCATGGCGTTGAGACAGTCGTGCAAGCCGGGTCCGGTGGCTTCGCCGCCAAACTCTGAAATGTCAGCACCGGCAATAAAGGCCCGGCCGGCACCGGTAAGCACAATGGCTTGTACCTGATCGTCGTTTAAGGCTTGCTTAAAACCATCCGCCAGACCTTGGCGTACTCCGGATGACAGTGGATTAACCGGCGGATTGTCGATGGTCATTAGCGCAATGTTGTTACGCAGTTCGTAGTGCACTGTTCCTTTCATGGCATTCTCAATGGTGAAAAAAATAGGGCGCTAGTGTGCCGGAACTTTGCGTTGATGGATAGGCGGGTTAAGCTGACCAGATGTTGGCATCGTTGCGCCTGCCTGGCCGGAAGATCGGGTTAGAAGCTCGAGCTTGATAACTGAGGTGGCCAACATGGGTTAGATAGATGGCATCGGGAACTTGATCAAATGACGGAATTTACCGCTCCCACCGCGGGCCGGGACCCGGCTGACAACCTGTCTCTGCCGTTAACGGGATTAAAGGTGGTCTCTCTTGAACAGGCGGCTGCAGCGCCGCTGTGTACGCGCCGGCTTGTGCTCGCCGGCGCGGATGTGTACAAAATTGAACGCCCGGAGGGGGATTTCGCCCGCCACTACGATGCCAAGATAGCCGGCCACAGCAGCTACTTTGTCTGGTTGAATGCGGGCAAAAAGTCCGTTGTCCTGGACCTTAAACAGGCACAAGACCGTGGGCAATTGAAATTGCTGATTCAAACCAGTGATGTATTTGTGCAAAACCTCAAACCCGGGGCGCTGCACGATCTGGGTTTGGCGCTTGACGACTTACATCAGCTGAATCCGCGGCTTATTTCGGTTTCTATTTCCGGATTTCACGAAAGTGGTCCGGGCGCTCAGCGTAAGGCTTATGACTTGTTAATGCAGGCTGAGTCCGGACTGGCGGACATTACCGGCTCACCTCACGCACCGGGCCGGGTGGGGGTGTCCATGGTGGATATGTCTACCGGTATGTTTGCTTACGAAGCGGTTTTGGAGGCATTGTTGATGCGCCGGCAAACCGGCCGGGGTGAGCGCTTGAGTGTGGCGTTGTTTGACGCTGTGGCGGAGTGGATGAGCGTACCTTACCTGTTACAACAATTTACCGGAGAGGCGCCACCCCGGGTTGGCCTGGCTCATCCCGGCATATGCCCCTATGGGGTTTTTCACAGCCGTGAAAACAAACCGTTTATTCTGTCCATTCAAAATGAGCGTGAGTGGGTCCGTCTTTGTCACGAGGTGCTCAGGCAGCCTGATCTGCTTGAAGATCCCCGGTGTATGAATAATGAAACCCGGGTGGCTAACCGGACCTTTGTGGACGGTACCCTCCAGCAAGCTTTTGCCCACATGCCCTATGCCCGGGTTGAGAACAATCTGCACCGGGCAGATCTTGCCTTTGCGCCGGTTAATTCGGTGCAGGATCTGGCCGCGCATCCCGACTTTCGCCAACAGTCTGTTATCGTACACGGCGAAAGCGTAAGTCTGCCGGTGGTGCCCGGGCGGGCACGGCCTTCAGGCCTTAAGGTGCCTGAATTGGGCGAGCATACAAAGGAGGTCTTAAGCCGGTTAGAAAACCTCGCTCCACCGGAAAAATAATGCGACACTAATACCATCAATAACCACAACCCTGGGAGGGATTATGGCGGCTTACTTTATCGCCCAATACGTTGTCAACGATGCGGATGGTTATCGTGAATATCAGGCGGGTGCCGGGCCCACCATTCAAGCACACGGTGCGGAACTGGTTGCTTTTGATGTGGGTGCGCAGACCATTGAAGGTACGCCACCAGGACCACAGACGGTGATTTTGAAGTTCGGTTCGGTGGAGGCGGCCAAGGCGTGGTACAACTCTGAGGAATATCAGGCGGTTGTGGGCAAACGGCTGGCGGCCACCGAAGGATTTGCGGTGATTTCCCAGGCTATGAACGCCGGCTGATGTCCGGGTCGCACCGGCTGACCCGCCGCCGGTTGCTGATCACCTCAGCCGGCGGTGTGATGGTACCGTTGATCTGGCCGTCAGCCGGTCTGGCAACCACCCGGGCGCCGGGGATTCCCGGTAAACCCGGGCTGAGGATGCTTAACAGCCGGCCCTTAAACGCGGAAACCCCAGCCCACTTGTTGGATGATGTCACAACACCCACCAGCCGTCTTTTTGTCAGGAATAACGGTAATCCGCCGTTAGAGGTTGACCCCGGCCGATGGCGGCTTGAGGTGGGCGGGGAGAGTTGTATTCGCCCCCGGGCTTTTACCTTGGCCCAACTCAAAGAAAAATTTGACGTTGTCAGTCTGGACTTACAGCTTGAGTGTGGAGGCAACGGCCGCGCGGAATTTCGCCCGAGGGCCAGGGGCAATCAGTGGACCACCGGGGCGGTTGGCTGTCCCAGGTGGACGGGTGTTCGGCTGCGGGACGTTTTGCAGTACTGCGGTGTCAAGGCAGACGGGGTTTACGTGGGTTACGAAGGCGCGGATACCCATTTGTCCGGCGACCCGAATAAACTGGTTATCTCCAGGGGGGTGCCCCTGGCCAAGGCCATGGAAGCGGAAAGCCTGCTTGCTTTTGCACTGAATGGGGAACCTATGCCCATGGTGCACGGTGCACCGCTGCGTCTGGTATGTGGCGGCTGGCCGGGGTCTGTATCCGGCAAGTGGCTGAAAACCCTGCTGGTGCGCAATCGGGTCCATGATGGTGTCAAGATGGGTGGGCAGTCATACCGGGTGCCCTGTACACCGGTGGCCCCGGGAACCCAGGTAGCGGACGATGCCATGTGCATTATCGAGTCCATGCCGGTGAAATCGTTAATTACCTATCCAAGGTCGGGACAGCATATCCGCGCGGGTGCGCGCCTGGCGCTACGCGGCAAGGCCTGGGCGGGAGATCTGCGGGTGGATCGGGTAGCGGTCAGTTATGACTTTGGCCGCACCTGGCACCAGGCTGAATTGGCCCAGGCCCCCAACCGCCTGGCTTGGCAGCCCTGGCAGATTGAACTCAAACTGCCTACAGCGGGCTACTATGAAGTTTGGGCCAGGGCCACGGACGAATTGGGCCGCAGTCAGCCGATGCTGGTGCCCGGATGGAATCCAAAAGGCTACCTGAACAATGCAGCCCACCGTATAGCGGTTGCGGTGGGTTAACTTGCTTGTCCGGTGGAAGCAGGGATATTGGGCCCGGGTGGGCGGATTGATGCTGGTTTTGAGCCTGACCCGGGGGCTGTCTGCGGCAACCTCGGTGGACTCGGTGGACTCCGTGGACTCCGTGGACTCCGTGGACTCCGTGGACTTGGTGGACGGGCCCGGTGAACATCTGGTCCGGGCCCACTGTACAGGCTGCCATGGTTTGGAACTGGTCATTTCCCAGCGCGGTGGCGAGGGGTTCTGGCGGGATACCATTCGATGGATGCAGAATACCCAGAATTTATGGGTCATTCCCCGGGACCAGGAAGAGCAGATTCTGCACTACCTCAGCACCTACTATAACGAAAGCGAATGGGGCCGTCGTCCGCCGCTGCCGCTCCGGCTGATGCCAAGGTCAGATTGATCTTTGGTTGACACAAGACTTTGCTTACCAGGTTGTTTATCGGGGCTGGGCTCACGGCAGAATCCTGCCTTTCAAGGGGAGGTTGGCGACACTCCAAAATTACGCCACACTAAGCCTTGGGATAAAGAACATTGGAGGGCATCCTGTGGCGAATGTGTCGGGCACAGAGGGGAAAGCTAAAACACAACCCAACCAGGAAGTTTATGATGTGGTGGTTGTGGGTGCCGGTTTTGCGGGTTTGTATATGCTGCACCGGCTCAGGGCGCAGGGACTTAAAGCCCGTGTTTATGAAGCCGGAAACGGTGTCGGCGGGACCTGGTACTGGAATCGCTATCCCGGGGCCCGGTGCGACATTCCCAGCATGGAGTATTCTTATCAATTTTCTGCAGAACTCCAACAGGAATGGGTGTGGACCGAGCGTTATGCCACCCAGCCGGAACTGCTGCGCTACGCCAACCACGTGGCGGACCGTTTTGATTTGTGGCCGGACATTCAACTGAATACCCGGGTTGTGTCCAGTCACTTTCAAGACCGCGATAATATGTGGCAGGTGACCCTGCAGGGTGGCGGCCGGGTGCGGTCGAGATATGTGGTTATGGCGACCGGTTGCCTTTCGGTTCCCAATGTACCCCATATTGAAGGTTTGGCGGACTTTCAGGGCGCGGTTTATCACACGGGTCAGTGGCCCCACGAGGGGGTAGACTTTAGCGGCCAGAAGGTGGGGGTTATTGGCACCGGTTCCTCAGCCATTCAAAGTATTCCGCTGATTGCTCAGCAAGCCAAGTCCTTGACGGTTTTTCAGCGCACCCCCAACTATTCCATTCCGGCTCACAACCAACCCCTGACGGCGGAGGAAGTTGCCGACGTTAAATCCCGTTATGCACAGTTCAGGGCGGAAAATTGGGCCCGGGGATTTGGTGCTGATTTCCGCGACAACGATACGTCTGCCCTGGCGTTGAGTGACGAAGAAAGAACAGCAGAGTATGAAGACCGTTGGGCCAAAGGTGGCCTTGCTTTTCTGGCTGCGTTTAACGACCTGGTATTTGACGATAATGCCAACGCCACGGCCCGGGAGTTTATCAGCAATAAAATAACAGGTCTGGTGGATGATCCGGACCTGGCAGCTAAGCTGACGCCAGATACCCCGGTGGGGTGCAAAAGGCTGTGTGTGGACACCGATTATTACGCCACCTACAACCAGGCACACGTCTTGCTGATTGATCTGCGCGAAGAGCCCCTGCAAAAAATTGTCAATCAGGGGGTCGCAACCGAGTCGGCGACCTACGAATTCGACAGTCTGGTCCTGGCGACAGGTTTTGATGCCATGACCGGAGCGGTGAGCAAGATTGACATCCGCGGTGTCCAGGGCCGGAAGCTGGCGGACAAGTGGGCGGAAGGTCCCCGGGCTTATCTTGGGCTGGCCACCGCGGGTTTCCCCAATTTATTCCTGGTCACCGGTCCGGGTAGTCCATCGGTGCTCTCCAATATGCTGCCGTCCATTGAACATCATGTGGAATGGATTTCGGATTGTATAGAACATATGACTAAGAACCAGCTTTCGCTGATCGACGCCCAGAGCGCAGCGGAAGATGCCTGGGTTGATCATGTTAACGAAACCGCGGATGCGTCTATTTATCCTCGTTGTAACTCCTGGTATCTGGGGGCTAATATTGAAGGTAAAAAACGCGTATTTATGCCCTATCTGGGGGTGCCTCCCTATGTGGCAAAATGCAAAGAAGTGGTTGCTGACGGTTACAGCGGTTTTGCACTCAGCTAGTGCTAGTTCCAGTGGACCGCTCAAATAGGAAATACATTAATGGGATATGACACTGAAAACATCTTTGCAAAAATTATTCGGGGTGAAGCGCCTGCATTTAAAGTTTATGAAGACGATTACTCGTTGGCCTTTATGGATGTTATGCCTCAGGTGGATGGACATACCCTGGTGATTCCCAAGGATAATGCCGAAAACCTGCTGGACGTTGATGCTGAAATTCTTGGCGCCACGGCACAGACGGTGCAAAAGGTTGCCCGGGCGGTCAAGGAAGCCTTTGCGGCGCCGGGCATCATGATTGCTCAGTTAAACGGCAGCGCGGCAGGTCAAACGGTATTCCACTTGCACTTCCACATCATGCCCCGCTTTGCAGGGCTTGAATTTAAGATGCATGCCCGTGAGATGGAAGATTTTGCCAAACTGGAATCTTATGCGGCAAAAATTCGTGAACACTTGTAATGGCTGAAACAGACAATCACGGCCTGGATGATCTAGCCGCCCAACTGGGAGACGACAAACAGGAGTGGGCTGAAGCCATAGAAGCGGTGCACGCTGAGTATGGGGAAGCTGGCGTCCGGGAGATCCTCAGAAGTGTTCAGGATCATGCGCTGAGTCTGAATGTGCCGCTCAATGAAGCCACGCTGAACACCCCCTACATCAATACCATTCCGGTTGAAGACCAGCCTGCCTATCCCGGGGATATTGTGCTGGAGGAGCGTATAGAAAACATAATTCGCTGGAATGCCATTGCCATGGTTTTGCAGGGGCAGGACCAGGGTACCGGTGTGGGTGGACACATTGCCACCTATGCTTCCTGTGCCACCATGATGGAGGTTGGTTTCCATCATTTTTTTCAGGGTTTTGACGATAACAAAGATCCGGACATGATTTTACCCCAGCCCCATGCGGCGCCGGGTATCTACGCCCGGGCACACCTGGAAGGCCGTATCAGCCTGGACACATTAAAGAACTACCGCCGGGAGCTTGCCGACGGGGGCGGGTTATCATCTTATCCGCATCCCCGCAGTATGCCGCAGTTCTGGGAAATGCCAAATGCGTCCATGGGCTTGTCAACTCCAGCCGCTATCTATGAGGCGCGCTTTGCAAAGTACCTGGAAAACAGGGGTTTGAAACCCAGGAGCGAACGCAAGATCTGGTGTTTTATAGGTGACGGTGAATCGGATGAACCCGAGGTATTGGGAACGATAAATATTGCGGCCCGGGAGAAGTTGGACAACTTGATTCTGGTGGTCAATTGTAATTTGCAGCGCCTTGACGGTCCCGTGCGGGGCAACGGCAAAATTATTCAGGAACTGGAACGCACCTTTCGGGGCGCGGATTGGAATGTCATTAAGGTCATCTGGGGCAGCGGTTGGGATGGTCTGCTGGCTCGGGATAAGTCCGGTGCATTGCGCAAGCGGATGGATGAATGCCTTGACGGAGATTATCAGATGTATTCGGTGTTGCCCGGGGACGTCCAGCGCGAACATTGGGTGGAAGGCAATCCGGTTCTTGAGCAGATGATGAGCGCCCTGACCGACGAAGAAGTTAAGGCGATAAAACGGGGTGGACAGGACCGTAAGAAAATTTATGCCGCATTTGCCCAAGCCAGTGCCAATCGGGACAAACCCACGGTGATTCTGGTAAAAACCGTTAAGGGTGACAAAATGGGGGCTCAGGGCAAGAACACCGCGCACCAATACAAGAACATGTCGGCGGATGAGCGCACCCAACTGGCGCGGGAATTGGGTATTCCCCTCAGCGATGAAGCGGCGGCTGCGGCGGAATTTTATGTCCCCCCGGAAGAGGCGCCGGAATTGATCTATCTGCGCCAACACCGCAAAGAGCGGGGTGGCGGCGTACCCCGGCGCCGGCAAATTTGTCCGGCGCTGCCGGCGCCAGGTCTTGCTCAGCTGAAGGACTTTATGCAGGGGAGCGAGAGGGCAATTTCCTCCACCATGTCCATGGTCCGGCTGTTGTCCAACCTGTTGCGGGACCCGCAGATTGGCCAATATGTGGTCCCCATTGTACCGGACGAGGCACGCACCTTTGGCATGGATGGGCTATTTAAGGTTGCCGGCATCTATTCTCCGCAAGGACAGAAGTACCGCCCTGTGGACGCAGATACACTGCTGCCGTATCGAGAGGCGGCGGATGGCCAAATCCTGCAGGAAGGTATTTGTGAAACCGGTGCCATGGCGTCGTTCATGGCAGCGGGCAGTGCTTATGCGGTGCACGGGCTGCCGATGATCCCCTTTTATATCTTCTACTCGATGTTCGGCTTTCAAAGAGTTGGGGATATGATCTGGAGCTGCGGCGATATGAAATGCCGGGGATTTTTATTGGGCGGCACCGCGGGGCGGACCACCCTGAATGGGGAAGGCCTGCAACACGAAGACGGACACTCGCATCTGTTGGCCAGCACCATACCTAATCTGTTGTCTTATGACCCGGCATTTGCCTTTGAGCTGACCTTGATTGTCCAGGATGGTTTAAGGCGTATGTACGAAGAACAGGAAGATCTATTTTATTACCTGACGTTGTACAACGAAAACTACCCCATGCCTGCCCTGAGTGATGTGGTGCGTGCCGGGGGTTGGGATGAGGCGCGGCTGAAACAGGGTGTCATTGACGGCGGCTACTGTTTTGCCCGGCATATTATTGATGAGAACCACCCAACGGTGCACCTGTTGGCAAGCGGCGCTATATTCCAACAAACTCTGGCAGCTCAAAAAATGTTGACTGACATGGCGTTCAACGTGGTACTGTGGAGTGTGACCAGCTTTACCGAACTGGAACGCAACGCGCTGAGCTGTGACCGGTATAACCGCTTGAACCCCCTTGAACCGCCCCGGATCAGCCACGTACAAAATATGTTTGCCGGTGAGCAGGGGGTGTTTATTGCTGTCACGGACTACCTGAAAAAGGTAGCGATTGGTATTTCCCGCTGGATACCCGGCCGGTTTGATGTGCTGGGGACCGACGGTTATGGTTTGTCCGAAGCGCGCCCCCAGTTGCGGCACCACTTTGAGGTAGATGCCCGGCATATTGTCTATGCTGCCGTGTCAGCACTTTATCAGGACGGATCGATTGACAGTGAGCGGCTGCGACAACACCAACAGCCACTGGAGATTGACCCACAAAAACAAGACCCCCGCCTGCATTAATCCGCTAACGTTGGGGTCAGACCCCAGCGTTAGCGGATTGTTTATACAGGCGCAGGTCTAAATTCATATACAGGGAGTATGTGGCGGCAACGGAATAGGGGCGGGAATTGGTACTTACTATCAACTGCGGAAGGTAGCAATGTGCATGCAGAATCCGCAAACGCTGGGGTCTGACCCCAACGTTAGCGGATTCGCGGGGATTAATCTAAATTCTATACAGGAGGAAGGGTGTGGATAATTTTGACGGCAAACTCGCCGTGGTTACCGGTGGCGGTACCGGAATGGGGCGGGAACTGGTCTTACAATTGATTGCAGCTGGTGCCCATGTCGCCATGTGTGATGTTTCTGCGGAAAACATGCAGGAAACCGCAGGCCTGGCGAAACTGGGTAACGATCAACGGTTAAGCCAGCATAGCTGTGATGTGAGTTCCGAAGCGGATATGTTGAGATTCCGGGACGAAGTCGTTGCCCAACACAATGCCAAGGCGGTTAATCTATTGTTTAACAATGCGGGTATTGGCGGTGGGGGTGAATTTGTTAGCGGCGACCGGGATGACTGGGAGCGGACATTTGCGGTGTGCTGGTACGGTGTCTACTACGGCTGCCGGGCTTTTATGGACCTGCTCGTTGCCGCTGACGAAGGCCATATCGTCAATACCAGTTCCGTAAACGGCTTCTGGGCCAGTATTGGTCCCAACGTGTCGCACACGGCTTACTGCGCAGCAAAATTTGCGGTTAAGGGGTTTACCGAAGCGTTGATCACGGATTTGCGCCTCAACGCCCCCCACGTCCGCGCGTCGGTGGTTATGCCCGGACACATCGGCACGTCCATTGCACTGAACAGCAGGAAGGTATTGGGGAAGGGTTCAGCCTTGGAGATGTCCGCGGAACAAGTGGAAGAACTGCGCCAGCAACTGGCTGGGGCGGGCCATCCGGTAGACAACGTCCCCGATGATCACATTCGTGAAATGCTGCATCAACGCGGCATAAACTTCCGCGACAATGCACCCACCAGTGCACAGACCGCAGCCGAGATTATTCTTACCGGGGTGCGGCAAAACCGCTGGAGGATATTGGTAGGTGACGATGCCCACCATCTCGATCAACTGGTCCGGGATGACCCCGAGTCTGCTTATGAGCCGGACTTTGTCAATCGTATCACGGATGCCGGACACTTTGAGTCGCTGATCTCATCGGTGGACGAGGAAGGTGGGATTCCGGCTTCATGACTACACAGCCTCGCCAGGCCGCCATTGTCGGCATCCACGAATATCCGTCACGAAATGTAGAGGGTGAATTCAGCGCGCTGCAAATCAAGGCGGTATGTGCGGCGCGTGCCCTGGCGGATGCGGGACTCTCCTGGCGGGATGTTGATGCCCTGTACGATGCCTCGGAAGGTGGCCCCATGGCGGGTCTCTTTTTGGCTGAGTACTTCGGCATTTCACCCACGGTTGTCGATACCACTCAAGTCGGGGGCAGTTCTTACGAATTTCACGCCGCCCATGCGGCTGCGGCCATCGCCGCCGGCAAGTGCCGGGTGGCTCTGTTAACCTATGGCTCCACCGCCCACAGTAATACCGTGGCCATTGGCGTTGGCGGCCGGGGCATGGCAGCATCCGCAGCGGAAAATATGGAAGCTTTTGCCGGACAAACGCTGGTTTCCAACTATGCCATGGTGGCACACCGTCACATGCATGAATTTGGCACCACATCCGAACAGTTGGCGGAAATTGCCACGGCAACCCGTTACCATGCCATGCGTAATCCCCAGGCTGTTGAAGCCATGGAAGAGCTGGAATTCCTCGATATACGGGAAACCACCATCAACGATGTGGTGAGCTCGCGGATGATTGCAGACCCATTACACCTGTTAGATTGTTGTATGATCTCGGATGGCGGTGGCGCGGTGATCATCGCCAGCGCGGAAGTGGCAAAAAACTGTGACAAAGCGCCAGTGTGGATTCTCGGCAGCGGAGAAGCTGCTGCCTATCCCAGCGCGGACAGAGATCTGACCACCTCCGCGGCGGTTCAGTCTGCGCCGGTTGCCTTTGCCCAGGGCGGCATAAAACCGGCAGAAATAGATGTCGCCATGATCTACGACTCCTTTACTATTACGGTACTCACCATCCTGGAAGATCTGGGATTTTGTCCCAAGGGAGAAGGGGGCAGATGGGTAGAAGGGGGGCGTCTGCGCTTTGACCAAGGTGGCGGTCCGGCGCTGAATACGGACGGTGGTGGACTGTCTTCCAATCACCCCGGTATGCGCGGCATATTTCTGCTGATTGAAGCCACACGGCAGCTCCGGGGGGAGTCTACCGCCCAGGTGGCTGACGCCAGGCTGGCCCTCGCCCA
>JANQMF010000238.1 GCA_028280225.1 Pseudomonadales bacterium
TTTCTCCCCACACCCCAACGGTGGTTTCCACAACACCGCCCACTCCGCCTCCCACATCTCAACGCTCAGGTGCCCGTTTGGCCACTGACCATCCCCGGAGATTGCGGACACTTATGGATTTATTACACAAATATATCAGCTTAGCGCAAGAATCACGTATCATGGTTTGCATGCTTGATTGGTTACGTAACATCAAGCCACGGATGAATGCTTTGATTCGTCCCGGTGGCAGGGTTTTCTACGGCTGGTGGATTGTGGCTGCCTGTGCCGGTGTGCAATGGCTGGCGGCGGTCACCTGGATGAATTCGTACGGTGCCTACGTGGTGATGATGCAGGACGAATTTGGTTGGAGCATGTCCCTGCTGTCCCTGGCCTTTGCACTGACCCGGCTGGAAAGCGGCCTGCTGGGGCCTTTACAAGGCTGGCTGGTGGACCGCTTTGGGCCGCGGCTGATTCTGACCATCGGCACCCTCATCTTCAGCGTGGGCTTTTTTGTTTTTGCCACGGTGGATTCCATCACCACCTATTTTGTCGCCTTTATCCTTATAGCCCTGGGCTCCAGCCTGGGTGGTTTTGCCACCCTGATGGTTTCCCTGGTCAACTGGTTTGACCGTCACCGGGCCACGGCCATCGCCTGGTCACAAATCGGATTTTCCGTGGGCGGACTGTGTGTACCCCTGGCCATCTGGATTATGGAAACCTACGGCTGGCGCAACATGGCGTTGTTGTCCGGGTTCAGCGTGCTGATCATTGCGGGTTTGCTGGTCCAACTGGTCAGGCACCGGCCTGAAGAGCTGGGTGAAGTACCTGACGGTATCATTGCCCCCCAGGCCACTGCGGAGAAACTGGTGAGCGGCACCAGCCTGAGCTGGCGGCAAGCGGTTCGTGAACCTTCCTTCTGGCTGATCTCCAGCGGCCATGGCCTTGCCCTGTTTACCGTTTCCAGCATGCTGGCTCATCTCATTCCACACTTAACCAAGGGGTTGGGTTACACCACCATTCAAGCCGGCCTGGTCTTCAGCGCCATGACCGGTGTACAACTGGTTGGCTTGTTCCTGGGCGGTTATCTGGGTGACCGCTTTAACAAGCGATTCATATGCACCCTGTGCATGGTTGCCCACAGCGTGGGCCTGTTAGCCGTTACCTACGCTGACAGCCTGTTGATGATCGGCATCTTTATCCTGCTGCACGGGCTGGCCTGGGGCGTTCGCGGGCCACTCATGGTTGCCCTGCGCGCGGACTACTTTGGCACCCGCTCATTTGGCACAATTATGGGCATATCTTCTCTTATCGTGATGATCGGCATGACCGGTGGGCCTATTATCAGCGGTGTGATGTTTGATCTGGAGGGCAACTATACCCGTGCGTTTACGATTATTGCCGGGTTGTCATTTGTAGGCAGCTTGTGCTTCTGGGCCGCAAGTCCACCCAGGCATGCCCAGCCTACTTAAGGTTCAATATGAGTCAAAACAGTAAAAATGCGGGGCGTCGGGCAAAGTTCAAATATTTGATTAAGGGCATTGTGCCCAGTCGTGAATCTCAACAGGACCTGCAGCGGGAGTTGCACGAGAATTTGCCGAACGCCGTATCGGTTGTGATTCTACCCGTGGTGGAAGGATACGCTCTGGAGGTTGAAATGGCTGACCTGGCGCCCTTTACCGAGGCCAGTTTTGAACCCTATTTTGCTGAACACGTGGTACCGGAAGCGGTATCCATTCATTGCCAAAGCCGGGGACCTGTCCAACTGCAATTGCTCAAGGCGCACTATTCTTAAAGCCAGCCTCTCACTGAGGCGCCACACACCCCTTTAAGGCCGGCGGAAAACAGTTGCACAAAAGCAGGTGTGCCGGAGCGGGTATGCCTCCATTTAACCGCGAAAACCCGCTATCCTACCGACCTTGTGCCGCTAACTGAGAGGCCTTGGATGCCAAAGCAAAAAGATATTTCAGCCGCGGTGCGGGAAGTCTGCCTGTCTTTACCGGAAACAGAAGAGTTTTTGAGTCACGGCGCACCCAACTTCCGGGTGGTCGACGGCAAGACCTTTGCCACTTATGCCATTAACCACCACGGTGACGGCCATCTGGCCCTGTGGCTGCGTGCCCCCGCCGGAGCCCAGGCGTTGTACACTCAGGGTGACCCGGAACACTATTACGTCCCACCCTATGTTGGCCCAAGTGGCTGGTTGGGGGTGGACTTGGACAAGGGGTTAAGCTGGCTGACCATTGCAGACCTGGTGCGGGAGGCCTACGTCACCGTTGCGCCAAAACGCCTGACCACCAGCCTTGGGCCCAGCGTCGAAATTGATCCCCCCACAAAAACCATTCACCCGGAGGAATTTGATCCTTTTGTGGCCAAACATGCACAAAAAAAACTCGCCGGTATTTCATCCATTTGTCTGGCTATGCCGGAGGTTGTGGCTACCCATCAGTTTGGCAACCCTTGTTTTAAGGCGGGCAAGAAAAATTTCTGTAACCTCCACTTCAGCAACCGCCGCCTGAAATTGTCCACCTGGGCAGGCCGCGACGCTCAAGCCACACTCACCTTCGACAAACGCTACACCATTCCAGTGTTTACCGGTCACAATGGCTGGATTGACCTGGATATTCACCAGAATTTCAACAAAACCGAAGCTGCAGGATTAATCGAAACGAGTTACCGGCATTTTGCCTTAAAGCGAATGCTCAAAGCCCTGGATGGCCTGGTATGATGCCTGGTGAATAACAACCACCAATAACAATCAAAAATATGGGCGGAGGACAAATGCCAGCACCCTTGGATGACGTACTAGTAATAGAGATCGACAATTGGATGGCAGCCCCCAGCGCGGCAGCCATTTTAGCGGACCTGGGTGCCCGGGTGATCAAGATAGAACCGCTGACCGGTGATCCCATGCGGGGTTTGTCCAGACCCATTAAAACCGAAGATGTCAGCGAAGAACTGCGCGGCTACGATTTTCAATTTGACGTGGATAACCGCGGCAAACAGTCCATTGCCGTTGCCTTGGATAAACCCGAGGGCGCTGAACTGGTGCGGAAACTGGTAGCCAAGGCGGATATATTCATGTGTAACCTGCTGCTGGAGCGGCAACAGAAGTTTGGCCTGGATCCGGACACCTTGTTTGCCATTAAACCCAACCTGGTACATGCCACTCTGACAGGATACGGCACCAGCGGGCCGGATGCCTGGCGGCCGGGCTACGATGTCACCGCTTTTTTTGGCCGTTCGGGACTATATGATGCTACCCGGGAGGGTGACGATGGCGTTGTGCCCATGGCACGCCCGGCCCAGGGTGACCACACCACCGGCCTGGCTCTGGTGGGGGGGATATTATCCGCCCTGCGTCTGGCGGAAAGAACCGGCGAGGGTCAAGCGGTTGAAACCTCACTCTATGAAACCGCAGTCTGGACCCAGGCATCGGACTATGCGGTGACGGCGGTAGACCACGCCCCGGTCCGCCGCCGCGCAAGAAAACAAATGTTAGCCATTACCGCCAACCGCTTTCCCTGTGGTGACGGTAAATGGGTGGTTTTTAACATGTTGCCGGATGTCGCCTATTGGCCACGTATGTGTCAAGCCCTGGACGTTGAACACTTGATTGATGATAAACGTTTTGTCGATTCCAGCAGCCGTTACCGCAATATGGAGGAGTTGGTCGAGTTAATTGATGCGGCCATGGCCAAACGCAGCCGGGATGAATGGGGCAAAATTTTCGACAAAGCCGGGCTGATCTGGGGCACAGTGCTGGGATTGCACGAAGTCCCCCAGGATCCTCACGCCGTCGAGCTGGGGATGTTCCCGGAAATAGACCACCCGGACCTGGGCGCCTATCCCACGGTGAACATTCCCATACGCTTTAACACTGCTGACGTCCGCCCCCGCGGGCCTTCGCCCAAGGTGGGTGAGCACACCACCCGCATTCTGGCTGAAGCCGGTTTAAGCGAAGAAGACATCAGCCAATTGATCGAGACAAAGATTGTCGGCAGTGCTGACTAACGGAGCATCTTATGCATAACATTGTGATCGTCGACTGTATACGAACCGGGCTGGCAAAAGCCCACCGGGGAACCTTTAATCTTACCCGCAGCGACGATCTGGTGGCCCACTGCATCAACGCTTTGCTGACCCGCAATCCCCAGGTCGATCCGGGTGCGGTGGAAGATGTCATTCTCGGCTGCGGGCGGCAGGTGGGTGAACAATCGGCAAACGTGGCCCGGCATGCGGTGGCCCTTTCGGCATTGCCCATTACCGTCCCCGCCACCACCATCAGCCGGGCTTGTTCTTCGGGTCTAAACTCCATCGCGTTTGCCGCCAACCAGATTAATTCCGGTTGTGCGGAAATTATTATGGCCGGTGGTGTGGAATCGATCACCGGCTTATCCCGGGGTAAACCGGCGGAGTTTGATGAACATCCGGGGTTGTTGGCAAAAATGCCGGATATGTACATGGCCATGGGCAATACCGCGGAAGTTGTTGCCCGGCGTTACCAGGTGACCCGGGATGCCCAGGATGAATACGCCCTGCAAAGCCAGCAACGTTATGCCGCCGCGGTACAGGCCGGGCATATCGCTGATGAGATTACCCCCATGACGGTGCATTGGCGCAAAGTGGTGGACAAAGAAAGCCAGGCGGTAGAAGAAGTTTCGGGTGTGGTTGACCGGGATGAATGTAATCGCCCGGATACCCAGCTTGCGGGGCTTGCCAAGCTACCCCCTGCCTTTGAAGAACAGGGTTCGGTGACCGCCGGCAACGCCTCACAGCTGTCTGATGGCGCTGCCATGGCCCTGCTGATGAGCGAAGCCAAGGCGGAAAAATTGGGCTTGACCCCCATGGGCTACTTCAGAGGCTTTACCGTGGCCGGATGTGAACCCGATGAAATGGGTATTGGTCCGGTCTTTGCCATCCCCAAATTGCTCGAATATACCGGTCTGAAGCTTGAGGACATTGATCTGGTGGAACTGAACGAGGCTTTTGCCAGTCAATGTTTATACTGCCGTGATCGCCTGGGTATTGATAACAGCAAATACAACGTTAATGGCGGGTCCATCGCCATTGGCCACCCCTTCGGCATGACCGGAACCCGGTTAACCGGCACCCTGCTGCGGGAGCTAAGCCGACGCAAGCAAAAATATGGGATTGTCTCCATGTGTATCGGCAAAGGCATGGGTGCGGCGGGTTTATTCGAGGCCATTTAACCAGTCCTACGTTAAAGGAAGAAAGATATGGATCAGCACAACAATCCCGGCCGGCGCAAGTTTCTCAAAACCGGGGCTATTGCCGGTGCCGCCAGCCTGCTGCCAGGCACCCAGACTAGCGCTGAAACGCCCCCCGAGCCCACCGGAGTACGCAGCTACCGGCGCCTGGGCCGCACCAATCTGGAAATTTCGGATATCTCCTTTGGCACCAGCCGCCTGCGCACCCGCGAAGAACATCTTATTCATCATGCCCTGGATCTTGGCATCAACTACTTTGACAGCGCAGAAAGTTATACCTCCGGACAGTCGGAAACAGTCCTCGGCAATGCCCTTAAGGGAAAGCGCCAGGACGTTTATCTGGTATCCAAGACCATCACCCGGGCCAGAACCCGGGCGGAACGTATGATGCACGATCTGGAAGAATCCCTGCGGCGTTTACGCACGGAATATGTAGACGTCTATATGAATCACGCGGTAAACAGCACCGATGTGGTGGGTAACCCGGAGTGGCTCAGTTTTGTGGACAAGGCCAAAGCCCAGGGAAAAATCAGATTCACCGGTGTATCCGGGCACGCCGGGCGCCTGATTGAGTGTTTAGACTATGCGCTGGATAAAGACCTTATTGATGTCATGCTCGTCGCCTACAATTTTGGTCAGGACCCAAAATTCTACGAAGGGCTAACCCGGGGTATCGACTGGGTTTCCACCCAACCTGACTTACCCAGAGTGATCAAAAAGGCCAAGGCCCGGGACGTTGGGGTGATTGCCATGAAAACCCTGATGGGTGCCCGGCTCAACGATATGCGGCCTTATGAAAAAAGTGGCGGCACCTTCTCCCAGGCTGCGTTCAGCTGGGTATTGGCCAACCCGGATGTAGACGCCCTGATCATTTCCATGACCAGCCGGGCAGACATCAACGAATACCTGGGGGCATCCGGCAACCAGCAGGTGAGTCAGGCTGCCCGGTCCCTGCTGGACCGGTACGCACATCTGAACGGTGCCAACTATTGCAAACATGCCTGCAACCTGTGCACTGGTGCCTGCCCTTATGGCGTGCCGATATCTGATGTATTGCGCACCCGCATGTATGCAACAGACTATCAGGACGTTGCCTTCGCGCGCAGCGAATATGCTTTGTTGGAAGTTGACGCCTCCGCTTGTCTGAATTGCTCCGGCGAACCCTGTCGGGATGCCTGCCCCAACGGCATCAACATCGACCAGCTTTGTGCACCCACCCACCGTATGTTGACGCACAAAAATCAGCGTCTCGCCTAAACGCACATGGCTAAACTGGAAGAGGTGCTGCAGGCCTATAAGCTGGGCAATCTGGAACTGTCGGATGCCCTTACGCAAATTCAGGAAAACTACTTTCAGGACCTGGGGCATACCGTGGTGGACCACAACCGGCCAAGCCGCAACGGCGCTGGTGAGGTGGTTTTTGGCAGCGGCAAAACCCCGGCGCAGATCAACGACATTATCAGCGCCTTGCTGGCAAAACAGACCAATGTCCTGATTACCCGCCTGGCGCCGGAAAAATTTTCACAGCTGAATCTGCCGCAAGCGGGGGAATACCATGCCGAGGCACAACTTCTGTCTATCCGGGTGGCCCCAACTCCACCGGTTGAAACCACAGTTGCTGTGGTTACCGCCGGCACATCCGACCACAAGGTGGCTGAAGAAGCGGCTTTGACGGCGGAATTTTACGGTAATCCGGTCACGCGGATCACCGATGTTGGGGTAGCCGGCCTGCATCGCCTGCTGGCGCGTATTGACGACCTGCGCCAGGCCAAGGTGCTGATTGTGGTTGCCGGCATGGAAGGTGCCCTGCCCAGCGTAGTCGGAGGTCTGGTCGACAAACCCGTGATAGCCGTACCCACCAGCGTGGGTTATGGTGCCGCCTTTGACGGCGTGGCTGGCCTGCTGGGCATGCTAACCAGCTGCGCTTCCGGTGTCTGCGTGGTCAACATCGACAACGGCTTCGGCGCCGGCTATCTGGCCAACACCATGAACCGCCTGTAATATTATCCGCTAACGTTGGGGTCAGACCCCAGCGTAAGCGGTTTCTCTATCTGCTAACACTGGGGTCTGACCCCAACGTTAGCGGTTAGCACTGGATATCGGATTAGAATGGATACAGCACTTGCAGCCAAGTACAAGCAACTGAAGGACTATCTCAGCCAATATGAGACAGCGATTATTGCCTTCTCCGGTGGTATAGACAGCTCCCTGGTAGCCTTTGTCTGCGGCGAGGTGCTTGGCAAAAATGCCCTGGCCGTAACCAGCGCTTCCGCCAGCCTCAAGCGTTCGGATCTGGCCCTGGCGGAGGAACTGGCCGAAAGTTGGGGAATTCGGCACAAGGTTATTGTAACGGATGAATTGTCAAAACCCGAGTACCGGGCCAATCCCACAAACCGCTGCTTCCACTGTAAAACCTCGTTGTATACCTACTTGGACGATATGGCCCAATATGAATCTGTTGAGGTGGTATTTAACGGCACTAACCTGGACGATCTGGGGGATCACCGCCCCGGTCTTGTTGCCGCCAATAATTTTGAAGTCAGATCACCCCTGGTAGAAGCCGGATTTCACAAGGCGGATATTCGCGCCTTAGCCCGGCACCTGGGTCTTAAAAACGCGGAAAAACCCCAGGCCGCATGCTTGTCCAGCCGATTTCCCTACGGCACACATATCACCCTGGAACTGCTGTCCCAAGTGGAAGCCGCGGAAGATGTCCTGCAGGGCCTGGGCTTCAGCCAATACCGGGTGCGCCATCATGGGGATGTGGCCCGTCTGGAGATTCCCCGGGTTGAATTTGCCCGGGCGCTGGAGATGCACGACGAGTTGCAACAACGTATTCAAGCGACCGGATACGCCTACGTTGCCCTGGACCTCGGCGGCTTCCGCTCCGGATCCCTGAACGAAAGCCTGGCAGACAGTGATATACAAATTGTTGAGGTCGGCTAACCACCCTCAGTAGGTAATGGCTTGCTCCAGTTTTACCCAACGGCCATCTTGTACCTGTGAGAGTACAGACTCCGTTGCACCACTATGCTTGTCCGGCCCGAACGAAACCCGGTAGCCAAAAATATCCGTGTACTCGTTAATACTCTCCATGGCGGTGATCAACCCCTCCGTGGTCAGGTCCGGTCCCGCCCGCCGCAGCGCTTCAACGGTCAGGTCAGCCGCCCGATAACCTTCCATGGCTGCCAGACCCGGCTCAACATCGTAGCGGGCCACATAGGCATCCCACCAGGCACGTACTTCCGGGCTCATAGGATCATCAGCATAAATTTTGGCCATATGCACAAAGGAGTAGTAGCCCTGACCACTTTCCTGGTCGGCAATAACCTGGGCATAAGCGGCATTATTTCCCACCCAGGCCACCCCGTCCCAACCCATCTTACGCGCTGCATCCAGCACCAGAATGGTATCCCGGTGCACTGTGCCCATCAGCATCAGGTCACAGCCGGCATTTTTCAGACGTAAAATAGCTGCGGTAAATTCACTGTCCGTCGGTTTGTGTGCAGACACCTCACCCAGGGTCAGCCCCATAACTTCCGCCTGATCCCGGGCACCTTCCAAGATCTCAACCCCGTAGTCGGTATCCTGGTAGATCACACAGGGGGTGGTTTTGCCCTTTTGCTCAACAAAGTACTTAACCGAGGCGCGCACCTCGTCATAGTAAATACCCCGCTGGGTGAATTTCATCCTGTGAAAAGGTTCCACCATCTGACGGCCGCCACTGATAGGAAACAGATTCAACACATTGGCCTCAAACAGCACCGGCATAATGGCATTGTTCAGCGGTGTGCCCACCCCAAGCACTATGGCCAATACATCATCCCGGTTGATCAATTTGTTGGCCGCAGAAATCGCCTTAGGCACCTGATACGAGGTATCTTCCACCACATAACGAATTTTGCGCCCGTGCACCCCGCCTTGGGCGTTGACCTCGGCAAACCGCATACGGGCAGCGTTGGTGGCTCCCACACCCCAAACCGCGGTGGGCCCGGAAAGGTCGGTATATACCCCCAGAACAATCTCACTCTCGGTCACCCCCCGGTTTTTTGTAACCGCACCGGCATCCCCTTCCCCGGTGTCCCCGCAACCCGCTGACAATAAAACAAAAAGGGCAATTAACCCTCGGGTGATATTCATGTGCACAAATCTCCTTGGCTCCACGGTGCAACGATATCCAAAAATTGGACATTAATACATTTCGTTGATCAGATTGGCGTACTTCTGGTTGACCACCTTGCGTTTCAATTTCATTGTTGGCGTCAGCTCTTCGTCTTCAGGGTCCAGCAACTGATCAATAAGGCGAAACTTCTTGATGGTCTCAACCCGTGCAAACTTGGTATTCACCCCTTCAATTTCTTCCCAGATCAGATCCTGAACCGGTTGGGCATGGCACAGGCTGGTATAGTTGGTAAAGGGGACATTCTTGTCCTGGGCAAACTTCTCCACATTCTCCTGATCGATCATGATCAGACAAGTCAGATAGGGGCGTTTGTCTCCAACCACAACAGCGTCGGAAATAAAGGGGGAAAATTTGAGCTGATTTTCTATTTCGCTTGGAGTGATATTTTTCCCCCCGGCGGTGATGATAATGTCTTTCATGCGATCCACAATGTAGACATAACCGTCGTCGTCTATCCGGCCCACGTCACCGGTGTGTAACCAGCCCTGCACGAAGGTTTCAGCGGTCTTCTCCGGTTTATTCCAATAGCCCTGAATAACCCCGGGGCCCCGAATAAGAATCTCCTGCTGTTCCGACAGGGTGACTTCCACCCCCTCGTTGGCCCGGCCCACAGAACCCACACGATTTGCCCCTTCCACATTGGCGGTGGCTATGCCGGAACACTCAGTCTGCCCGTAAACCTCGTACATGGGTTTGCCCAGCGCCCAGTACCAATCAATCAGGTCCGGAGCAATGGGTGCCGCTGCGGTAGACAGCCACCGGCACCGGTCGATGCCTAAGAGTATGCGAATGTTCTTCAGGACCAGAAAGTCGGCCAGACGATGTATAACCCTTAACATGAGGGCGGGCCGTTCTCCCACCTTGGTTTTCTCCGCCACCCGGCCGCCAATGCCAATGGCCAGTTTATAAGCCCAACGTCCCGGTGCGGTGGCATCCTTAAGTTTGATGTTGATCAGCGAATATTGTTTTTCCCAGATCCGGGGCACGGCAAAGTGAATAGTCGGCGCAATTTCCTGTTGATCCGCCGTTGCGGTCTCCGCTTCCTCCACCAGATTGACCACCGAGCAGGACTCGATGGTCAAAAAAGTATAAAACATCCGCCCGGCCACATGGGCCAGAGGCAAAAACCCCAATTGTTCGTCGTCGGGCCTGACCCCGTAGATCTTTTGCAGATTATCCGCCATAAACAACATGTTAGACTGGCTGATCATTGCTCCCTTGGGCGGACCCGTGGTGCCCGAAGTATAGGTCAACACCATCAAGTCCTGCGGCTGAGCTGCCCGAATTTCCCGGTCCCACACATCAGGGTGAGCCTTATCGTAATCCCTGCCCAGTTCTAAAAGTTCAGCAAAACTCATGCACATCGGATCGGAAAAGTCACGCAAACCTTCCATGTCAAAAATAATGACCTTGGCCAGGCTGGGGGTACGGTCGCGCACATTGAGCACCTTGTCCAACTGCTCTTCGTCTTCCGCAAAATAAAACTTCGTGCTGCTGTCCATGATCAGATATTCAACCTGATTAGCTGCGTCCGTGGGATAAACACCGTTGGTGACCCCCCCAATCCCAATCACCCCTAAATCCGCGAACAGCCACTCTTTGTTCACTTCAGAGGCGATGGAACACACATCACCGCGTTGCAGCCCCAGCGACTTCAGCCCACATCCGACATACCGGGCCATTTGCCCATAGTCCCGCCAGGTGTATTCATTCCAGATGCCAAAGTCCTTTTCGCGCAGGGCTACCTTATCCGGGAACCGGGTCACCCGGTCCCAAAATAGCTCGCTAATGGTTGTACAGCCGTGTACCACAACGTCATTCATCTTCAGCCCTAAAACCTCCGCATAACCGCTTATATTATTTGATTAAGATTATCGCCAGGTTTTACGCTGTTTCCAGCGGCGGCGGCCACGCACCCCCTGATCCTTCATGCCCAGATAAAATTCCTGGATGTCGGTTGCGTCCCGCAGGCGTTCGCAACTGTCTTCCATAACAATTCGCCCCACCTCCATAACATAACCGTAGTCACCTACCTCCAACGCCATTTTTGCATTCTGCTCAACCAGTAGCACAGTGACGGCTTGTTCTGTATTCAAGCGCCGGATAATTTCCGCAATCTCTTGAACCAGTTTGGGCGACAGCCCCAGGGAAGGTTCATCCAGCAACATCAACCGCGGCCGCAGCATCAGTGCTCTGCCAATCGCCAACATCTGCTGTTGCCCGCCGGATAAGTTGACTGCTTGAGATTTAATCAGCGTTTTGAGGACCGGGAAATAGTCGTATACCATCTCAATGTCAGCCTGGATGTCCCCGTCGTGTCTGGAAAAGGCCCCCATGCGCAAATTTTCGTCAACATTCAGAAAGGGGAAAACCTCTCTGCCTTCCGGTACGTGGGCAATACCCTGCCGGGCCACCCAATCCGGGTCTTTGCCCTGGATGGCCTCACCTGCATAACTAACCATTCCTTTCTGCGGATCCATGGCGCCACTGATGGTTTTGAGCACGGTGGTTTTCCCTGCACCGTTGGCCCCCAACAAAGACACAATCTGACCCTCCGCCACCTGCATACTCACGCCGCGGATGGCCATCACCGGACCGTAATAGGTTTCTATATTTTTAATGTCTAACAGCACCGTCACGATCAGTCTCCAAGATAGGCGCGCAGCACCTCGGGATGTGCCTGCACCGCCTGAGGCGCGCCGATAGTGATAAGTTGCCCGTCCGCCACCGCCATGACCCGGTCGGACGCCTGGCTGACCAGATTCATGTCGTGTTCAACCATAATCACCGTAATTCCCAACTCCTGGTTGATATCTTCCAGCCAAAAGACCAGATCTTCAGTCTCTTCCGGGTTCAAGCCCGAAGACGGCTCGTCCAGCAACAGCAGTTTTGGCGCCAGGCAAAGGGCCCGGGCAATTTCAACCATCTTGCGCACCCCATAGGGTAGGTTGGCAATCACCTGCTCCCGGTAACTTTGCAAGTCCAGCAGGTCAATGACATCCTCCACCCGCCGTCGAAATTGCAGTTCCTGTTTACGCACCCCGGGAAGAAATAACAACTCGCTGAACAAATTCGTGCGCCGATGGGTATGGCAGCCGATTAACATGTTGTTCAACACGGTTTCCTGTTCGAACAATTCGGTATTTTGAAAGGTTCTGGCAATACCTAACTGCGCAATTTTGTGGGTGGGTACGGTGGTAATGTCCCGGCCGTTAAACCACACGCGCCCCCCGGAAACATCGTAGATACGGCTGATGAGGTTAAAGATGGTGGTCTTACCCGCTCCATTGGGTCCCACTATGCTGAAAACCTCACCCTCTTCTACGGCAAACGATACCTGTTGGACTGCCTTGACACCGCCAAAGTGTACTGAAATCTCCTCAGCCCGGAGCAAGCTCAATGTAACCGCTCCGTGCGCAAAAAGGACTTTTGCCGCTTGTAGGTGGATTTTCGATACAACGGGAATTCTTCAAAAAACAGGCGGATCTTCCGCCAACGGCCATAAATTCCCAGGGGTTCATAAATCAGGAACAAGATCAATATCAGCCCGAAAACCGCAGGTTCAAGCCCGGGGATTTGTGATATGGCCGGCGGCACGGTATCGCGTAACAAGGCGATCCCCTGGGGCAACAGACCAATAAAGATGGCCCCGTAAATGACCCCGTGCAGCGAACCCAGCCCGCCGACAACAACCATCAACAACAATTGGATGGAAGTAATCAGGGTAAAGGCATCCGGTGCCAGGTAGGTCAGCCGGTGGGCAAACAGGGCACCCGCCAGGCCGGTGAAGGCGGCGGAAAGGGCAAAGGCTAGGGTCTTGGTCCTGGCCAGATGCACCCCCATGCTCTCCGCCGAGGTTTCCGAATCCCGTACCGCGGTCATGGACCGTCCGGTGGGACTGCGCAGAATGTTCATGACCAGCAGCATACAGACCAACAATATACCTAGGCACAGGTAGTAAAAGCTGACCGGCTGACCGAGCTGAATACCCAATAGTTGTGGCCGGGGCACCGCCATGCCGCGAAAGCCTCCGGTCACAGATTCCCAATGTACCAGCACCTGTTCAACAATCACCGCAAATGCCAGTGTCGCCACCGCCAGGTATATTCCTGTCATGCGCAACGCGGGAATACCCACCAGACCACCAATCAAGGCGCTGAACAGAGCGGCGCTCAGCATGGCTCCCGGCAGGGGCACACCAAGATTCAGTAAATAAGCATGGGTATAGGCGCCAATAGCCAGAAAGGCTGCATGGCCCAGACTAACCAGGCCCGTATAACCCACCAGCAACATCAGACCCAGACCCGCGATGGCATAGATAAAAACCAGGCTGAATTCACCCAGAAGAAACCGGTCCAGCCACAACGGACCGCTGAAGACCAGTGCCAGCAACAAGCCATACCAAAGCAAGTGGCCGCCGTGTTTTACCAGATTGATGTCTTGTTCGTAGCTGGTTTTTCGAATAAAACGCATGCTTAGATGATCACTCCGGTACTAAACCTTTTTCTTCTGCATGGTGGCAAACAGGCCTTGGGGACGCACCAGCAGCATGACAAGAAGCAGGACATAGGCGCTCATGTCGGAAAATCCCGGCGGCAAATACAGCCCGGCAAACTGCTCTACCAGGCCAATTAACAAACCCCCGATGATGGCGCCGGGCATGCTGCCGAAACCACCTACAATGGCCGCGGCAAAAGCCTTTATGCCAACAAAACCAATAAGCGGATCGACGAGAGAAACCGGCGCTGTGAGAATGCCCGCCACCCCCGCAATGGCGGCAGACAGGGCCCATACCAGAGAATACATGCGTTTGACAGGTATCCCCACGTAGAACGCCGCCAGTTGATTCTGCGACGCCGCCTGCATGGCGATCCCCAACCGGGAAAAGCGGAAGAACAACCACATACACAGACACAAAACCGCGGTGCCCGCGATGATGGCAATGTTTTCATAGCCAATAACCGCGCTGCCCAGTTCCAATACTTCTCCCACATAGGGTGTGGGCAGGGCACGGGGTTCGTTTCCCCAGATAGCGCCTGCAATTGCACGCAGGACAAAACCCAGCCCAATGGTCAGCATCAGTACCGCAAAATGCGGTTCGCCAATCATTGGCCTGAGCAGCAGCCGCTCAAGCACCACCCCAACCAGCGCCATCACCCCAATAGTTGCCGGCAGCGCCCACCAAAAGGGCCAATCCCAGATACTGATAAAGGTAATACCCACATAGGCACCCAGCATCATAATGTCACCCTGGGCGAAGTTGACCATCTCCGTCGCCTTGTAGATCAACACAAAACCTAACGCAATCAGGCCATAAACACAGCCTTGGGATACGCCACTAATGATTAGTTGGAATACTTCCACTTGAGCTATCTTATTATCTTATATGCTGTTTCGATTGGTGTTTACCTTTCGCGCGGGTAAACAATCTCTCTCCATTAACTGTCGTATTTTGTGGACTATCTGAACGTTTGTCACCCTATATAAATCCCCCGTCCCGGTGCGGATCATAAACCCCGCCGGTGAAAAGCCGACAAAATGGCTTTCGCGCCGACCAGGATTGACTAGACTAGCTGGAATTTCTTCAAGGAGGTCAACATGGCAAATCGATTAACAGGCAAGCGGGTGCTGGTCACCCAGGCCGATGACTTTATGGGACCGGCAACCATGGCGATATTTGCCGCTGAAGGGGCCGACATGCTGGCAGACACATCGGACCTGATGACCCCCGGTGCCTGTGAGGCCCTCATTGAAAAGAGTGGTCATGTGGATGTGCTGATTGCAAACTTAGCCACACCCAACTTCTCCGGGATTGCCGCCACCAACCTGCCCGATGACGCCTGGCATCAGGTTTTTGACGGCATGGTCCATCCGCTGCACCGGCTATGCCGGGCGGTATTACCACAGATGCAGGCCCGCAGGGCGGGGAAAATAGTAGTGTACGGCAGCGCCACCGCACTGAAAGGCTTAAAAACCCTGTGTGCGTACAGTGCCGCCCGCGCCGCCCAGGTGGGTTACGTGCAATCCCTGGGGGTGGAAGTCGCCCCCGATAACATTCAGGTTAATTTAATTGCACAAAACTATGTGCAAAACCCGGTGTATTACCCGCCCGAACTTCAGGCCAAGGCATCCTTTCAAAAATCTCTGCAACGCCAGGTGCCCCTGGGCCGGTTAGGCACCGCTGAAGAGGATGCAAAATTTGCCCTGTTCTTGGCCTCGGATGAAAGTGACTTCTTTGTGGGCCAGGCCATTCCCTTTTGTGGGGGGTGGGTGCAGCGTTGAGGCGCCTGGACAATAGCCTCCCAACAAAGTTGTCGAATAGCTTTACCGTGCGTACCCCACCCATCCGCTCCAGGTAAACGCGGAATAAAACGTGGACACTGCTGTAAGTCCAGCTTCTCTCATGATCGCCATGTCTTGTTCTGACTCAAATATTGTGGACATCGAGGCAACCGCTTGACGCGCATTGCGCGCAAAGTCCGGGGCTACACCCGAAGCGACGGCAAAGGCTTCGTAACGTGATAACCAAAGCTCACGGTCCGATTTGTTCTGAGCAAAGCTGCTGTGAACGGCAACAAGCGGTGCTCCCGGTTTGAGCCGGGCAACAATTTGCCTGAGCGTCTCTATTCGCTCGTCTGCTTCAAGAAAGTGCAGCGTCAGCAAACTGGTCGCCGCATCAAAGGGCCCCTCTGGAGCGGTATCAATATAGCCGTGATGTAAGGTTACCCTATCCATGGATGACTTAAGCCTTGCTTCGGCTTCGTCCAGCATCGGCTTGGCGGGATCAACACCAACAAAACCCCAACCGGGATTTGCATCCGCTAACGCTTCGATTTCGAGGCCGCCACCCGCACCGTGCACAAGAATTCTTGCATCGTTTGCGACCCGTTCTCGAATGAGGACACTGACCATTGTATGGACGTCCGAGAATCCGGGCGTGAATTTTTTTGGCCCGTCGCTGTAGGTGCGTGCGCGTTCGGGGTCTTCAAACATGGCTAAAAATGGGTTCGGTGTTGCCTGTGTCATCGGATCTCCCAATCAGCCCAGGTGAACACGCTTATCGCTTGAGGCTCTAACCGCAGCCATATCTCTACTGAAGCCTTCATATATGTCCTGCAGGGTGATTGCGCCGAACCGTTCTAATAAAAGCGCCTCGGCTTCTTTAAAAGCGTCAGATATGGCTTCGTTGACAGCTTTCTCAACAAGACATCCGGGCGACTCATTGCGGGCACCCATCGCAAACATCGTGGGTTCCCCAACAGCCTGGTAGATTTCAAGAAGTGTGATCTCCGACAAATCACAGGTTAATCTCCAGCCTCCTGTTCTACCCTGGGTTGAACCCACTAAACCCCTTTTCCTTAGACCACTTAGAGTACGCCGCACCACAACCGGGTGAGTGCCCATCATCCGGGCCAGAGCATCTGAAGTTAAAGGCAGGTCCTGGTCCGCCATGTGCAATAACACGTGTAATACATCAGAGACTTTGCTGTCTTTTCTCATAATGTAACATACAATGTTACATTATGAGCAGCGCGTCAATACCCATGCGTCAATACCCATAAAGTTCCATATGCCATCAATAGACTGTATTTACATACAGTATTCCGGCAAATGCACTACAATCCAAACAATGAAAAAACTCTTACGCCCACTGCACAGACAACGGGTGCGCAAACAAAGCCGCGCGGAGGTGCTCAATAGCGCCGGCCTTTGTGCCTTGTTTGACCTTGAACCCCAAAGCCTGGAAACCTACTTATCCACACATAACATTGGATATCATCGGGACAGCAACGGGGAAATATGGGCATCTCTTATCCCGGATGAGTTTTCCCCGAAACATTCTCAACCCACTAAACCCAACTAGGGGTTATGCAGCGCAGCAGATACCGCATAAGCCCGAATATTTGTCGCCTGTTGCAGGCTGTTGTCCAATCTGGAGGCACGGCCATCCCCGGCGGCCAGCAAAGGTACCGACACGTTACGCGCACCCAGTTGGTTGTTCAGCAGAAATTCCACCTGGACCACAATATTTCTTAACGCTACCGGGGCCCGGTTCACCACTTGTAATACCAACAAACCATCCTGACCGCGGACCACTCTGGCGGAGACATACTTCCCGGGCTGGTCCGGCAACTCCAGCCGCACCAGGCTCGCCCGGGCAGCGGTGCCCGCGGCACCCTGACCTTGTCCGGCCTGGGCATAGTAACGTTTGGCGGCTTCAGCATTTCCCTCCGCCTCCGCCAGCCTCCCCAGGGCATTGTACGCGGTGCTGGTGGGTAACAAGCGCACGGACCGGCCCAGATCCGTCTTTGCCGAGCTGTTTTGCTCAAGCTGCATATGTGTGAGTCCGCGTTGCAGAAAATAGACGAAGTACTGGTCATCCAAGGCCACAGCCCGATCAAAATTTGTGATCGAATCCCTGTAGCGGTCCTGTTGATAACGGATTGCACCACGCAGACCGTGGAAAATAGCCTCCCCGTTATCCAGGGCCAAGGCTTGATTAACCAGCTTCAGGGCTGATTGATAATCCTTTTCCTGATAAGACGCCTGGGCTTCATCAAACTTCTCAAACGCAGGACCAGCCTTGCGAACATTGGCCAGGGCACTGGCATAGGCCGGGCCGCCGAATTCTCCCTGGCTAAAACCTTGTTCACGCAGGCTCGCCACCAGACGCTTATTGTTGGCTACCCGCTCCGTTGAGGGGGGATGGGAAGCAAACAGACCCTGAATAAAGTCGCTGCGTCTTTCCCCGGAAAGACGCACAAAGGTTTCCTGCAAGGTAACGGCCGCGTATGGATCGTAGCCCGCCTTGGCCATAAATTGGGTGCCGTAATAGTCGGCTTCCCGCTCAGCATCCCTGGAGTACTTCTGGTTAAGCAAACCCGCGGCAAGCTGGGCACCCTGAAGCATCTCACCGCCGTACTCCCGGCCGACGCTTAACACCGCTGTGCCCAACAATACCCCCTGAGCGAGCATGCCCCGCTCGATGCGTTTGGCGCCATGCCGGGCCGCTGCGTGAGCCACTTCGTGGCCCAGCACCGCTGCTAATTCCGCTTCGTTTTTGAGTTCGGTCAACAAACCACGGTTAATGGCAATCTTGCCACCCGGCAACGCCCAGGCGTTGGGCACGGAATGATTCAGCACCACAAATTCGTAAGGCAGATCCACCCCACTGTGAGCAGCCACACGCTGCCCCACCCGGTTAACATAGGCGGTCAACTGCTGGTCGGTGTTGTACGCCCCCCCTTGCATCTGCTGGGAGGGACCGTACTGCTCCCGGCCAATGGCTATTTCCCGGGCAGTGCTGACCAGGGTAATTTCTCTTTGCCCGGTCACCGGGTTGACCGCACATCCCGCAACAAACAAGACCAACAGCAACAGTCGAGCTTTCATACGTCCAACCATACGTCCAACTCCAATTCACACCTTGTAGACTAAGGCATCCGGTGATCCACATCAGCAAATGTGGACAGTTTTACAACGTTCCTACAATTCTGTCACAGAACACCGGCCATGGCCCCGCTATTCTAATCCCACCGGATTGACAGGAAGTATTCGTCTAGGCAGCTGTTATGGACCAGGACACCAAGCACACCCCAGCCCCATACGGGGACACCACGGCACCCATCCTGGAGCAGGAAATCCAACGTTTAAAGCAGGATCTTGCCCAGAGAAAACAGCAATCGAGACCTGTGTCACATAGTGTACTGACCGCCTACCGGCAAACCATAGCCAACTTCGAAAACGAAAAAAGCCAATACAAACAATAACTTAACCAGGTTATTGGCTTACCTGCACACCGTGTACGCGGATATTTTCATTTTCATTCCATTTTCGTTGCAACAACCTTTCAGCTTTGCCCCCTACTATGAAACCCTGACTTGATCAGAGGGGCCTGCTAGCAATAGCGGCATACGCCCAGGCGGCACTGAGGTTACGGAATTAGAGGACTCCACCAACCCCAGGCAATGCGCAGAGACAACGCGTCTTGAGAGACATTAAACGGACGCATCTCCACGCCACCGCCAGCGGCAAACGTTAACAACAGGATGGTTGTTAGCGCAGTAGGACAGCAACGCGACATAAAAGCATTGCGAACACAAAGTTAGGAAGATAAGGAAGAGAGAATGCAACCGGTAGATTACACCACACATCAACAACCACGAGCCCAAGCCCATGCGGCAGCCCTGGATGACGAAATGTTGTCCACCGCCGAGAGCTTTTTGTTACTGGCTGCATTCTGCACCCTGGCTACCAGCATATTTTCTTTTTCTTTAATTTGAAGCATTTCCCCAGGAGATAAAAAAGCAAAAATCGCATAAGGACTAAATCAACTCTCCAATTTTAGTTACTCTCCAATGACCCTAACTCTCTATAGAGTTATTCAAAATATGACCAATCTGGCCAACCCTGCATAAGCAGGGTTTTTTTTGTCCGGCAACCGGCGCAAACTAAACCCTGGACAGGAGGGCTTATGAAATATTTACACACCATGGTTCGGGTGACGGATATTGACCGTTCCCTGGACTTTTATTGCAACGCCCTGGGTTTAACTGAACTGCGCCGTTACGAAAACGAAGCCGGCAGATTCACACTGGTCTTCCTGGCGGCCCCCGGTGACGAAACCGCCCAGGTAGAGCTTACCTACAATTGGGATCCGGACCCGCAACCCTTATCTGGTGGCCGAAACTTTGGCCATCTGGCTTATCAGGTGGACAATATTTATGCCACCTGCACCCAGCTGAGCGAACACGGGGTCACCATCAATCGGCCGCCCAGAGACGGCCGCATGGCCTTTGTCCGTTCCCCGGATGGCATCTCTGTCGAAATACTGCAAAGTGGGGAAGCCCTGCCGCCGGCTGAACCCTGGCAGAGTATGGAAAACATCGGAGATTGGTAAACCCCAACCGCCCCGGTAACCGGCCCTTCACAATCACCCAAACATAACGAGGAAAACCATGAAACTGTATAACTCTATTGGACCCAACCCCCATGTGGTACGCATGTTTGCCGCGGAAAAAGGTCTGAATCTGGCGCTTGAGGATATCGACATAATGGCCGGCGCTAATCGTCAGGATGACTACCTGAAAATTAACCCCGCCGGGCAACTGCCCTGCCTGGAACTGGAGGATGGCACGCGTATTTCCGAAATCACCGCCATCTGCGAATATCTGGACGAAGTCGGGGATGGTCCTTCTCTGGTTGGTGAGACCGCCGCGGAGCGTGGCGTCACCCGCATGTGGACCCGCCGCGTGGACCTCAACATTTGTGAACCCATGGCCAACGGCTTTCGTTACAGTGAAGGCCTGCCGATCTTCAAAGACCGCATGATTACACTTCCGGAAGCCGCGGAAGGTCTAAAAAGCATTGCCAGGGAAAAAATTGCCTGGCTGGACGGTCTGATGGCGGATGGCCGGCAATTTATTGCGGGGGACAAAATCACGCTGGCGGATGTGCTGCTGTTTTGCATCGTTAATTTTGGCAATGCCGTGGGTCAGCCCTTTGATGAAAACCTGGCCCACTTTAAAGCCTGGTTTGAGCGCATGCAGGCACGCCCGTCAGCCACGGCATAACCATTCCGGGCGGTTGCCTGCCGTTGACCTCACATTCACAGTCAATGGTGTGACATTACCCATTTTAACGCCGCAGCAAATCAGGTTGCGGCTCCGGGGACGTGGACAGGGCGGCAATTCGCATAAGCTTATGTTTATCTGGTATCAATAATGTGTTACTTTTGGTAGCACATGTGGGTTTGCCCTGCCGCGCCAAATCTGTGCGCTTCAGCCTGTGTGCAGGCTGGGCAAAAAATCTTTCTGTAACAAGAACTTAAGCGGCACTAGGCAGCAACAACCAAGACGAAGCCATCACTATGCGCAAAACCTACATTACAGCAGGCATTATTGCGGTTGCCTTAGCCGCCTGGTTACTTTCCGGGCAACTCGGCAAAGACAAGACTCCTCCCCCACAGACCCTTGCTGACATCAAGCGCCAGCAGCAACAGATTCAGGCTGAACAGGCCCCCACCCGGGTGCGGGTGGCGGTCATTCAGGCTTCTGAGCAAAACCGTTACGTTAAGGTGCGGGGGAAAACCGAAAATAAGCGTACCGTGGACGTCAAGGTTGAACTGGCCGGGCGTATTGTTAAACGCCCGGTGGAACGGGGTAGCCGGGTGGCGGAGAACGCAATCCTTTGTCAGATCTCTTTAGAAGACCGGCGCGTGGCCCTGGCCGAAGCCAATGCCGCTTTAAATCAGGCAAAAATTGAATACCAGGGTGCTTTAAGTCTGAAGGAACGGGGATTTAACTCACAAACCGCCATTGCCGGCGCCAAGGCCCGCCTGGCTGCAGCCGAAGCTGAAGTCAGCCGGCGTAAACTGGACTTGGCCAAGGTCCACGTGCGCGCGCCCTTTGGCGGCATTGTTGAAGAAGTCCACCAGGAGGTAGGCGACTACGTAACTCCGGGGCAAAGCTGTGCCACGGTTGTGGACTTAGATCCCATGTTGTTACGCGGCCGGGTTACGGAACAGGAAGTGATTCATCTCATGCCGGGGACCATTGCCCAGGGACATCTCAGCAACGGCCTGGTCGTGGCGGGACCGCTGACCTTTATCGGTCAGCAGAGTGATCCCAACACCCGTACCTACCCGGTGGAAATTGAGCTGCCCAACGGCAAACACCTGCTGCGCTCGGGTATTACCACGGAAATCCGCATTCCCGTGGAAAACGTCCTGGCCCAGAAAATCAGCCCGGCGTTATTTGCCCTGGATGACAATGGCGGTATTGGCGTGCGTACCGTAAACGCGGACAACATTGTGGAATTTCATTCGGTCAACATTCTCTCCGACGACGAAGACGGGGTATGGGTCACCGGCTTGCCCAACCGGGCCGGGGTGATCACCGTTGGCCAGGAACTTGTTACCGCGGGGGAACGCGTGGATCCCATTTTCCAGAGCAGTCCAAACATGCCCGCCCAGAACAAACAAAGAGGTGACACTCAGGAGGCCCCTCCGGCACCAAGAACGCTGCCTAATTCCAGCGGTCTGTCCGGAAATCTGGGGGCCAACGTGGGGGCTCGGCCCCGCTAACCCCGCCATCACCGACCCAGCCCATGTACGCCTTTATCGAAGCCGCCATCAGCCGAACCCGCACCACCCTGCTGATTATGCTGATGGTGGTCATTGCCGGTCTTATTGCCCGGGCGCAAATACCCGTGGCCAACGATCCGGACATCGACGTACCGTTTTTTGTGGTCACCGTAGTCCATGAGGGGATTTCTCCCGAAGACGCCGAGCGCCTTTTAGCCATGCCCTTGGAAACCGAGGTGCGCAATGTTGAAGGCATTGAGGAGATGACCACCTTTGCCTCGGAAGGCGCCGCCACCCTCATGGTTGAATTTGACGCAGACCAGGATTTAAACAAGGCACTGATCGACATCCGCGAGGCGGTAGACCGCGCCAAGGCTGAGTTCCCTTCAACCGCGGAGGAACCCATTGTCCAGGAGGCCAGCGTTGCCGACTTTCCCATATTGCAGATCAATCTGGTGGGTGATGTCCCCGAGCGCATGCTCTACAACATTGCCCTGGACCTGCAGGAAAAAATTGAAGGCCTGGCTGAAGTCTTGTCAGCAGATATGTTTGGTCACCGCGAGGAAATGCTGGAGGCGGTGATTGACCCCAATCAGCTTGAGGCCTACCAGATCTCATCCGAGGAGCTCTTAAACACCATTGTCAGAAACAATCGCCTCATTCCCGCGGGCAGCCTGGACAATGGTGAAGGGCGGTTTTCGGTAAAAGTCCCCAGCATCATCGAACAGGCCAACGACGTATTTGACCTGCCGGTCCGGGCTGATGGAGACACTGTAGTCACATTAAAAGACGTGGCCACCATTCGCCGTACCTTTAAAGATCGCACCTCGTATGCCAGGGTAAACGGACGGCCCACGATATCCCTGCAACTGGTCAAACGCTCAAATGCCAACATCCTCAGCACCATTGCCGCCGCCAAGGCGGCGGTAGATGAATATCGTCCGCAATTGCCGGGCCGGGTAGATATCTTTTATACCTCCGACCAGGCACCCTTTGCCCAGGGCCAGGTTACCGAATTGCAAGGCAACATATTCACCGCGCTTGGCCTGGTGATGGTTGTAGTGGTTGCCGCCATGGGATTTCGCAGCGGTATTATCGTGGGCCTGGGCATCCCCATTTCATTTCTGTTTTCCCTGATATTTGTCTACCTGCTGGGGTATACCTTCAACTTCATGGTCATGTTCGGCATGTTGTTGGGGCTGGGTATGCTCATCGACGGCGCCATTGTGGTCACCGAATATGCGGACCGGAAGATGGTTGAAGGATACCAGCGCCGGTCCGCCTATATCCTGGCTTCCCGGCGCATGTTCTGGCCGGTCACCGCCTCCATTGCAACCACCCTGGCAGCTTTTTTGCCGCTGATGTTCTGGCCCGGGGTACCCGGTAAATTTATGCGTTATCTGCCGGTGACGGTATTTACCGTGTTGTCCGGCTCGCTGTTGTACGCTCTGATCTTCGGTCCTGTTTTGGGCACTCTGTTCGGCAAAGCCGGCAGCCGGGACACAAAGTCCATGGACACCCTGAAACAACTTGAAGAAGGTGATCCGACAAGCCTCAACTCCATTACCGGCTGGTACGCGCGGCTGTTATACGTTGCTACCCGCTACGCTTCGGTCACTCTGCTGATCACCTTCACCATTTTATTTGCCACTGTGTGGGCCTATGGCAAATATGGCGCCGGGTTTATGTTCTTCTCTGCGTCTGAACCAAAGTATGCGGAAATTGCCGTCCGCGCCCGGGGTAATCTCAGCGTGGAGGAGATTAATACCCTGGTCACGGAAATTGAGCGCGAAGTATTGGAGGTGGAAGGCATCCAGTCCGTCAATTCCGCCACCCAGCTATCCGGCAAACCCTCCCGCAACGGGGGCATGGACCGCATTGGACAGATGTTTCTTGAACTGCACGACGAAGACCTGCGTGAGCAGTCCGCCACCGAGATCTTTGAAGCCATTCGGCAGCGCACCCGGGACTACGCCGGGGTTGCCGTGGAAATCGAAAAACTGGAACAAGGCCCACCCACCGGCAAACCCATTGTCCTGGAGTTCAGCTCGCATAATCGCACACTGTTAGAACCCGCGGTCACTCGAGTGGTGGAATATATGCAGGAAGGCATGGAGGGTCTGCGCGATATCGACGATACGCGTTCGCTTCCGGGGGTGGAATGGAAACTCACCGTTGATCGCGCTCAGGCCGCAATCTACGGTGCTGATGTCAGCCAGGTTGGCATAGCGGTACAACTGATCACCAATGGTGTGAAGGTGGGTGAGTACCGGCCCGACCGGGCAGATGACGGGGTGGATATCCGGGTACGTTACCCGGCTGAATATCGCGGCATTAATGCCCTGGACGAACTTAAAATCGCCACCGCAAACGGGCTGGTACCCATTTCCAATTTTGTGTCTAAGTCTCCCGCCGCAAATGTCGACACCATCCAGCGCAACAACGGCATCCCGGTTGAACAAATCCTGGCTAACGTGGCGCCGGGTATTTTGGCGGACAACAAGGTTACGGAACTCAAAACATGGTTGGATAGCCAGAATTGGCATCCCGACCTGACCATAAAGTTCCGCGGCGCCAACGAAGAACAGGCTGAATCCATGAGCTTCGTTTTTGTTGCCTTTGGCCTCAGCCTGCTGCTGATGTTTGTACTGCTGGTCACCCAGTTTAACAGTTTTTACCAAAGCGGATTAATCCTGTTTGCGGTGGTCCTGTCCACGGCGGGTGTTCTGCTGGGTCTGCTCATCACCGGCAACCCGTTCAGCGCGGTATTGACCGGGGTTGGGGTGGTTGCCCTGGCCGGGATTGTAGTCAACAACAATATTGTGCTGATCGATACCTACAATCACCTGCGCCGGGAACACCCGGACCTGGACTATCTGGAGCTGATTGTCCGCACCGGTGCCCAGCGGTTGCGGCCGGTCATGTTGACCACCATCACCACGGTGTTTGGTTTATTGCCCCTGGCCAGCAATTTCAGTATCGACCTGGTTAACCGGAACATCGTTTACGGTGGAATGTTATCTTCCTTTTGGGTCCCCCTTTCCCAGGCTATTGTCTCCGGGCTGACGTTCTCCACCCTGCTGACCCTGGTTACCACACCAGCCATGTTAGGTTTACGCCACCAGGCCGGTACCCTGGTAGACAAATACATTCGCAACCGGAAACCGCAGTCGCCGCCCGCCAAAGCCGCAAGGCAAACCTGAGCCGTTGATCTTTGGTTTAAAATAAAGATACCTTCCCCGGTATACGGGCTGGATAGTTGCCTGCCACATCGCTACTCTTAGCCCGCGCTAACAGCATTGAAAGCCTTGACCTGGACAAAACCCTTATCTGAAATCACCCTGGCGGATGCACCCCTGGTTGGGGGCAAGGCCGCCCACCTCGGCGCCATGTTACGCGCCGGATTTCAGGTGCCTGCAGGTTTTGTGATTACGGTTGATGCCTTTGTTGATCATTTTGGACAACTGACCGACCCCCTGGTCAAACCCACACCCCCACGTATACAGCCGGAGCTGATGGCCGAGGTGGTGAACAACATTGTTGAACATCTGGGCCACGAAACTTCGTTTGCCGTACGCAGTTCATCAACGGACGAAGACAGCAGCCAGGCGAGCTTTGCCGGTCAGCACTCCACCTACTATTTTGTCACCCCCAACCGCATAGACCAGGCAATTCTGGACTGCTGGATGTCGCTGTGGTCCAGCGCCGCCATTGCCTATCGCCGCGCGGGTTGGGCTGATATCGCTGCCGTTGAGCCGGTGCGCATGGCGGTCATTGTCCAGCAGATGCTGCCCGCCACCCGCTCCGGGGTCGCCTTCAGCCGGGACCCGGTGGATCAAAAAAATACCGATGTGGTCATCGAAGCCTGCTGGGGGTTAGGCGCGGCATTGGTGGACGGGCGGGTCAGCCCGGATCACATTCGGGTCAGTGAAGCCGGAGCACTCACCAACTACAAGATCAGCACCAAAAAACATCAGGTACAACCCACCAGCAAAAACTACACCGGTGCCCGTTTACAGGAGGTGCCAAAGGCGCAGCAGCATGAGGCTGTGCTGTCCACCCCGGAAGCAGAACACATCGCCAACATAAGCCAACAGCTCGAAACCCTGTTTGAATACCCCCAGGATGTGGAATGGGCCTACGTGGACGAGGATCTGTATCTTCTGCAATCCCGGCCAATTACAACCTTTCCGGGACAACACAGCATTCAGCAACCCCTGGTGATCTTTAAGCCGATGGCTGAAAATTTTACCGAACCCCTCACCCCCATGGCGGAGGATCTGTTCGCCTCGGTTCTGCCACGGTGTGGCGCTTTGTACAACGGCCGGTTTTACCTCTACCTGGATTTTTTGCGGAGCTTCACACCTTGGAAGGTAGCTGATCATGAACTGGCGGAAATTGCCCTGTTACGCCAGCCGGAAACCAGCGGTAAACTCAGTATTGCCAAGCTGATAGGGCTGGGTGGCTTGTTATCGCTGGGGTTTCTTGCTGACGGCATCAACTGGCTGCGTACCTCAAGAGTGTCAAACCGGGCACTGTTGGGATTTAAACAGGTTGTCCAAAAAGTGGCCGCAGATCCAAAACTCAATGCCAAGCAGACCTTGCAACGGCTGATCTGGGGCAGGCACCCCTTTGAACCCATCAGCCACCAGATGTTCTATACCAACGTATCCGCCGGGCGCTACTTTATCCTCATCAGTGTGCTCAACAAGATAGTGACTACCTTTTTGCCGGACTACGACACCAACGAACTGCCAAAGATCTATCACAGCCAAAACGATATGGCCTCCATGAGCATGCTGAATCGTATCGAAGGCCTCACCCAGACCCTGCGGGATTTATTGGCCAGCAATTCACCCACCTACACCCAGGAGCGCGAGGAAGTGCTTGCCGCCCTGGAAGGTAAACATCACACGCTGCCCTCCCAGGGCGCATTTACCCAGGAGTTTGAACAATTTCTGGACGAATACGGCCACCGCGGGGCCCGGGAGCTGGAATTGGCTGCACCGCGCTGGCGGGAGGCCCCGGCGGATTTATTATCCCTGATCTACAGTAACGCCAAACATCCCCCGGCTGAGGATCGTACTTACAGCAGCCACCTTGTGGCCCGAGACAACTTGCATCAACGGTTAAAACCCTGGCAACGCCGGATTGTGGACAATCTTGTTGCCAAAGTTTCCCATTATATCCGGCTGCGCGAGAACACCCGGCATCTGCACATCATGGCATTCAGCGCAACCAGAGATAAACTGTTAGCGATGGAGGCGGAATATCTGCGCCTTGGCCTGGTGCAAATTCCCACGGATATTTTTTTCTTAACCTTTGCCGAAAGCCAGGACCTGGGTGCGGGAAAACTTGACCCCGAAGACGCCCAACTGACCATCCGCAAACGCCGGCGAAATTGGCAGCGGCTGTCACGGCAGCCGACCCCGCATACCATAAATATCCAATACCCGGAACGGGCATCCGGCGCGGATCAGACCGGGCAGTGTGCCAGCCCGGGCATTGTCAGCGGCAAAGCCCGGGTGATGTTCTCGTTGACCCAAGGCCACGAGCTGCAACCCGGGGAAATTATTGTTGCCCCCTATACCGACCCGGCGTGGACTCCTTTGTTTTCCAAAGCGGGGGGAATTGTTGTCGAAACCGGTAGTTTCTTATCCCACGCGGGCACCGTGGCCCGGGAATTGCACCTGCCTTGCCTGGTAGATGTTAACGGCTGTACACAGTCGATCAAAACCGGGCAAACCATCACCGTCAATGCAACGGAAGGTTATGTCAGTCTGCCTGGGGTGGAGGTATAGATGCCGGATATTCTCACCGTCATAATCTTTCTACTGGGGTTACCCGTCAGTGTCTGGGTATGGGCAAACATTTACGCAATCATTGACGAAACCGACCGGGCTGTACCCCTGGTCAGGCTGGCGGCAACAGGTTGCGTGATCCTTGCCGGCCTGTTATTGATTGGTCGCACCTATGTCTGGCCGCTGCTGGCGGCCTGGATCACCATCATGGTCATCTACGTTGGGGTATTTTACGCCTATCGTCACCTGGCTCTGGGGGTTGAACAACATACCGACCGGCCAGTACCTTTCTTAACCGACGAACTCACCCGGGACGAAGAAGAGGAACTGGATCTGCCCGACCCCCCTCAGACCTGACAGGCTAGCCTGAGCCATTGAATGATTTCCGGGTAAGCGTGCTTATCTTGAAGTAAAAACATGTGGCCCCCGTCAAACAGGCGCAGCGTGCTGCCGGAAATTTGCCCGTGCAGGGCTTGCATATTCTCAACCGGTGCAATGCCGTCCCGGCGCCCACCCGCCAGCAGCACAGGCATTTTGATTTGCCCCAAACGGTCAAAGGTATCGTGGTGCCGGCGAGCCTCGAGTTGGCGCTGTGCACCCGCCGGGGCTTGCGAATCCGGCCTGGCTGTCATACTCATGGTAATCCGCTTTTCCCACTTTTCCGGATTTTCCCGGATCCAACTTTCAGTGTGCATCAGATCCGCAACCCGCAGATGTGCCACTGCCCGCTCCCGGGGCTCGAGGTGCTGCAACTCATGGAGTGGATACGACGCCCCGCCGGCACCCCCGGAAGAAGTACAGGCCAACACCATGGCCTTAACTCTTTGCGGGTGCCGCAACGCAAACTCCTGGGCCACCATACCCCCAAAGGACACACCCATCACCGCAACAGCATCAATCTCCAGGCTATCCAACAACGCTGCCGCATCATCAGCATAGTCCGCCATGGTGTATTCAACCTCAGGTTTGGCGCTGCGCCCCAGTCCGCGCTGATCGTAACCAATCAGGTTAAAGTACCCGGTGAGAGGCGAGTCAAACTGATTGGGTTTGTTGCGCAGATCACCGCCACTGCCACTGATAAAGAGCAGCGGATCTCCCCGACCCTGTTGTTCCACATATAGATCAATTCGCGCTGTGCTGATCATGGGCATGGCTAAGGGTTCTCGTTGGCTTGCGTTGATACTCTTGCCTGCAATGCCTGGGCAAACGCCACCACCCGTTCCGCTTCCGCAGCGTGCAGATTTTCGATCAATTTGCCATCCAGCACCGCCACCCCCTTACCCTCCGCCAACGCAGCCTGCCACACTTCCAGGGTACGCCGGGCTTCTTCAATCGCTTCATCCGAGTAACCATATATCTGGTTGGTCAATTCAATCTGGGCGGGGTGGATCAGGGTTTTGCCGTCAAAGCCCATGGCCCGCCCCCCTGCACACGCCGTGCGCAGGCTGTCCAGATTACGGAAATCCAGATGTACACCATCAAAAATTTCCTTGCCCAGCAAGCGCGCCACCAACACACACTGTTGCAGGGCAAATGCCAGATTGTGCCGGCTCTGCGTATGTTGAGCACGCAGCTCCTTAACCAGATCGCTGGTACCCATAACAAGGCATTCAACCCTGGGGTGGTCAGCAAACTCCTGAAGGCGCAGAACCCCCCGGGGGGTTTCAATCATCAACCAGATGGGCAAATGACTACTCCCGCAACCGTCAACCTGCTCGATAATCCGCGTCACCATCGCCCTGCTTTCTACCTTGGGAAATAACAGAGCCGCAATGGGCAACCCGGCAAAAGCCGCCACGTCCTCCGCTCCCCAGGGTGTATCCAAACTGTTTACCCTGACCACCAATTCTCGATAGCCGTAACCGCCACCCTGCAAGGCTGCAACCACCTGCTGCCGCGCCTGGTCCTTAACGTCCGGCGAGACCGCGTCTTCCAGGTCAAAAATAATCGTGTCGCAAGCCAGATTTCTGGCTTTCTCCATGGCCCTGACATTTGCCCCCGGCATATACAGCAGTGATCTTCGTGGTTTCATGTTTATTTTGCTCCTATCCGGATTTGCCAGGCATCCCTGCCCCAGCTACCGGACCTCATCCTGGCGGCGACACAGCGCCCATTTCTTGACTTAATCATACGTGATCAAACCTTCAATGTGATGCTTATCACACCCGCCAGACAACAGAATTTCTAACATAGGCAAAGTCATCGCGCGCAAGGACGCGAACCAAATGGGCCTAAAAATAAAGACACCCAGAGACGTGATTGTCTTCACAATCTCAATTACCGCCTTATCCATCGTTGGGTCTGAACTAAGTATCGCCTTGCTCTACATTTTTGGCGGCCCCGCTGCATTCCACGTGACCAACGCCATGATTTTTGCCGCGCTTGTGCCCATTATCATTGCCACACCCATCAGTTTATGGGTTGCCACAATGAGCCTTAAGCTGTCCGTAACCCAAGGTGAACTTCAACACCTCGCTGATACCGACCCCCTCACCCAGTTACCCAACCGGCGCGCATTCTTCCAGGCAGCCCAGGACTGTCTGGAAAATCAGGAACGTGGCGGTCAGACCTGCGCCCTGATGGTTATTGATGCTGACCATTTTAAGGAACTGAACGACAGTTACGGCCATGCTGCAGGAGACCAGGCCCTGATCGCCATTGCCGATGTGCTGAGGGAGAACTTCCGCGCCAGCGATCTGATCTGCCGGGTTGGCGGGGAGGAGTTCGCCATTCTGGTACCCGATATGTCTTTGAACGAAGCTGCGCACCTGGCCCGGCGGGTGGTCGAAAAGGTGGCGGACAGCCCCTTGCTGATCGACAATGCCATTATTGAATTTTCCGTCAGTTGCGGGATTGCTGATACCCAATCCAGCTACGATCTGGCCACTCTGTTTAAGACCGCTGACGATGCCATGTATGTGGCCAAGCGCCAGGGCCGAAATCAGGTTTTTTTGCGTCAGGTTGCCTGACCCGCGGCGCGGCTTAAACCCGGCTGTCACTGAGGAAAAGCCGTGGTAGGATAATTTGCTCCAACCAGACTTTTGGGGCATCTATGTCTGAACCCTTTGATCTCTCCGGCAAGGTCATTGCCATTAGCGGCGCATCTTCAGGTTTTGGCCGCCACTTTGGCGGGGTGCTCGCCCAAGCCGGCGCTACCGTCGTCCTGGGCGCCCGCCGCAAAGATAAGTTGGCGGAGCGGGTCAGCGAAATTCAGGCCCAGGGCGGTAAGGCCATGGCCATGCCGCTGGATGTGCGGGAAAAGTCCAGCATAACCGGGTTTATCGACACAATTTACAGCGAGTTTGGCCAGCTTGATGTGATCGTGAACAACGCCGGGGTAGAAGCAGGCGCCAAAACCTACACGATGATTGATGAGCAGGATTGGGACTACGTCCTGGATACCAACCTGAAGAGCGCGTGGATAATCTCCAAATACTATACTGAACAGGTGGTTGCCCATAATCAGGGCAGCGGCAATATCATCATGATCTCCTCCATCACAGACACGCGCACCATCAAGGGACAATTTCCATACGCGGTTTCAAAGGGGGCGCTGTCAAGAATGACTCAGGTCATGGCTTTAGAAGCAGCCCGCTATAATATTCGGGTGAATGCTCTGGCCCCGGGTTATATCCTCACCGATGTCAGCCGAATTTTACTGGAAAGTGATCTGGCCCCTGAGTTTGTCAAAGGTATCCCCATGCGGCGCTTTGGCGAATTTGACGATCTGGATGGTCCCATTCTCCTGCTGGCCAGCAACGCATCAAAATATATGACCGGCTCCATCCTGACCGTTGACGGTGGGCATGTGTGCGGGTCTTTGTGACATAACAACAGATTTTATTGGCGAGGAGAGAGCATGACGGATATTAGGGCATTTGAAATCAGCATCAGCGACAACACCATTAGTGATTTGCGGCGGCGTCTGAGTGCCACGCGCTGGCCCGAGGCAGAAACCCCGCAGGACTGGAGCCAGGGTATTCCGCTTGCCTACACCCAGGAAATTGTCTCCTACTGGGAGAACCAATACGATATGCAGCGCCTGGCGACACGCCTGAACGCCTACCCTAATTTTGTCACCAATATTGACGGGCTGGATATCCACTTTATGCATGTCCGATCCAGCCATGCCCAGGCCAAACCCCTGATTCTCACCCACGGGTGGCCTGGCTCCGTGGTGGAGTTTTTAAAGGTTATCGATGCACTGACCGAACCCGAACGCTACGGCGGCACCACTTCCGACGCTTTCCATCTGGTGATACCTTCGTTGCCGGGATTTGGCTTTTCCGGAAAACCAACAACCACGGGATGGGGGGTGGAGAAGATCGGCAAGGCCTGGGCCAACCTTATGACCCGCCTGGGTTACCCCCAGTATCTCGCCCAGGGTGGAGATTGGGGGGCCATCGTCACCACGGCCATCGGCAGATCGGACCCGGACAACTGCAAGGCGATTCACCTCAATATGGTTATCAGCCCCCCGGACCCAAACGCCCCGGATCTTACGGACGGGGAAAAATCCGGCCTGGCCGGCCTGCAACACTACAACGACTGGGACTCCGGTTATGCCAAGCAGCAGAGTACCCGTCCCCAGACCCTGGGTTATGCTCTGGTTGATTCCCCCGCCGGGCAAGCCGCCTGGATACTCGAGAAATTCTGGTCCTGGATGGACTGCCAGGGTAACCCGGAAAATATCCTGACCAAGGACGAGTTGCTGGACAATGTCATGGTCTACTGGGTTAACGCAGCTGCGGCATCATCAGCAAGAATCTACTGGGAAAGTTTTGGTTCCGCCATGGCCGGCCAACAGGTGACGGTCCCCACCGGGGGAACAATTTTTCCCAAGGAAATATTCCGTACCAGCCGCAGATTCGCCGAAAACGTCTACCCAAACATTATCTACTGGTCGGAACAGGACCAGGGCGGACACTTTGCCGCTTTTGAGCAACCGGAAGTTTTTGTCGGCGAGGTGCGCAACTGCTTCCGGCAAATTACGGTCTAGGCCCGGCGGTGAATCAACTGATCTGGCGGCCGGATGCCAAGGCGATTCAAAACAGTCAGCTTACGGCATTCAGCCGCGGGGTAGATGCGCAGCACAACATTGGCCTGGACGGCGACCCGGCAGAAGACTACGCCAAACTCCATGCCTGGAGTACCCAATACCCGGGAGAATTCTGGCAAGCGTTCTGGACCTTCACCGGGATCCGCGCTGAACAGGCCTCTGAAGAGGTTGTACTTGACCCGGATAAATTTCCCGGTGCCCGGTGGTTTCCACAAGCGCGCTTGAATTACGCTGAAAACCTGCTCAGCGAACCCGGTGACAAAACCGCCTTTATATCCATGCTTGAGAATGGTCATCGGGAAACCCATAGCTACGCGGATATTTACCGGCAGACCGAACGGATTGCCTGGCAGCTGTGTAAACTGGGTATAAGCCCGGGTGACCGGGTGGCCGGCTGGCTGCCGAATATTGTCCCAACGGCCACCACAATGCTGGCATCTTCCAGTATCGGGGCGGTATATTCCTCCTGTTCCCCGGATTTTGGGGAACCCGGTGCCCTCGACCGCTTTGGCCAGATTGAACCCAAGGTGCTGTTCGCTTGTGACGGGTACTTCTATGCCGGCAAAACCATCAGCATCCGCGACAAAGTCCGGCGCGTGGCCGGGCAGGTGCCCTCCATCCACACCATCGTCTGGGTCGGCGTGCCGGGCCTGCCCGAGCCTGTGGATCCATCACCGGATAACACTATGCAGGAAGTAAGCCTGCAAGATTGGTTAAACCAACCGGCGGAGCCCCTGACCTTTACCCAGCTTCCATTTGACCACCCCCTGTATATCCTGTACTCCAGCGGCACCACCGGCAAACCCAAGTGTATTGTCCATGGCCAGGGCGGCACCCTGATGCAGCACAAAAAGGAACATCAGCTTCACCTGGATCTTCGCGCTGACGATACCCTGTTCTTTTTCACCACCTGTGGCTGGATGATGTGGAACTGGTTGATCAGCGCGCTGGCCAGCCATTGTACTGTGGTCTTGTTTGACGGCTCCCCCTTTCATCCTACCCCCTCAGCCATGTTTGACCTGTGTCAGGCAGAGCAAGTGGATATATTCGGCATCAGCGCCAAGTTCTTGAGCGGGGCTCACAAGGCCGGGATTAAACCCCGGGAAACACACAACCTGAGCCGCATGCGCATGCTCATCAGCACCGGCTCACCCCTCACCCAGGAGGGTTTCCAATATGTCTATCGCGATATTGATCCCAATTGCCACTTAGTATCCATGTCGGGAGGTACCGATCTTATTTCCTGTTTTATGCTGGGTAATCCAAACCTGCCCGTCTACGACGGTGAACTGCAATGTGCCGGTCTGGGCATGGCGGTGGATATCTGGGACGAGCAGGGTAACAGTGTCATCAATGAGAAAGGCGAACTGGTGTGTACCACGGCCTTCCCAAGCGCCCCGGTGGGCTTCTGGAACGACCCTGATAACAAAAAGTATCACGGGGCTTACTTCGAACAGTACCCCAACGTGTGGGTCCACGGTGACTATGCCGAAAAAACCGCAAATGGCGGCTATATCATCCACGGGCGCAGTGACGCTGTTTTAAATCCCGGCGGGGTTCGCATTGGCACCGCGGAAATATACCGCCAGGTGGAAAACTTCGCCGAAGTGGCAGATGCCGTTTGTATTGGTCAGGAATGGGAGGACGACGTTCGTGTTGTGCTTTTTGTTGTAATGCAGGCAGGCGCGCGATTCAGCACCACACTGGCTGATGCCATAAAGTTGAGAATCAGGAATTTTGCCTCCCCCAGACATACCCCCGCGCTGATCCTGGAGGTGGATGATATTCCCAGGACCATGAGCGGAAAAATTGCTGAACTGGCTGTTAGAGATGTGGTCCACAACCGCCCGGTAAAAAATACCTCCGCTCTGGCTAATCCAGAGGCATTGGAGAACTTTCGCCATTTACCGGCCTTACAAGTCCCCGGCGGGCACCCTTAGACCTGAACGGGGTCACCAGGCATTGGGAAAGGGGTAGCGTCCAGGAAACGGCTCAGCACGTTGTTGGTAATGGTGGCAATGTCGTTTGTATAGCCTGCATGGGCCAGTGAACCCGCGTAAGATATAGAACCGGTGCTGAATACGGCCCCACCTCCGGGGACTTCAAAAAAGACCATGTCGGCCCGCACCTTGGGGTCTTCTCCCAACGGCTCCATCATGTGGAACTCCTCTTTTACCCGCAACATACCCGGTTTGTGGTTTTCGGAACTGGCAATAATCACCGCGTGTGCGGGAGAACCCAATTCTGCATCCCACCTGTCCAGTTCTTCACCCGCAGCACCCCCACCCTGACTACCGTAATTTCCCCAGACCTCAGCATTGCTGATCCCTTGAAGAATAAAGGCAATGCGCGCATACGCATCTGATGACAAACCGGCAGCCGGGCGGTAGTAGGTGCCGCCATCAAAACCCTGGGCGGCAAAGCCTATACCAACCAATTCATTGGGGGGCTTGCCCAGCCGGCGCCACAGGCCCCCATACTCGCCGCCAAACTGATGATAATACTCTCCGGGACGCGCTATCCAGGCCCGGGTACCGTCTTCTGCCCGGCGCACCTCCATAATGGCGGGATTATCCGGCTGAAAGGCAACCCGCCAATAGAAACCATTCCCCCCCATGTACATCAAGCGCCCGCCTCGGCCCAGCCAATCGGATAAACCGTTGCGCATCCTGGTGGAATAGTATTCAGGATGGGTGCCGGTGATCACCACCCGGTAGCCCGCCAGGGCAGCCGCCCCCTCCAGATGTAAATCTTCATCCGTCAGCACATCAAAGGGCTCGCCGCGCTGATCCAGCCAGGCGGTAATGTGGGTGTCGGCGTTAAAGGCCCACGTCCCGGTTTTGGGTTTCATATTTAATATGGGGCGCAGACGCGAGGAATAGTGCACCCCGCTGCCGTCAGCATGGTATTCATACATGCTAAAACCCACCTCCTTGTGGGCAAACAAAAAGGCATCGTTAGCGTGATGCAGCCGGCGGCTACCAAATGGCCCGGGCACAAAAGCCAGCCGTTGATTGGCATACGCCAGATAGGTGGCCGTCGGCACCAGGTAAGCTACTTTGTTGCGCCGTTGACCCTGCCCCGGCCGCACAAAAAAAGGCACATATTCATCACTGACAATTTCACCCTCCGCCCACACCAACAGCTTCAGAGCATATTGTCCGCTGGACAAATTCCGGGGGGTTTGCCAGCTCAGGGTGTTGTGCCAACCGGCGTCGGTGAAGTCGTCCGCGTGAAAATGTATGGCCCCATAGTGTGCGGGTCGCTGTGCATATGCTTGCACACTGCCGTCCCACAGATGTCCGCACACACCCCGGGTAGGGTTTTGAAACAAACGACCATGATAAGCATTTGCACTGATGTCGGTCACCGTCTGTGCGGGAATGTCCGCCGCAAAATCCCAGTGTGCAACCACTTCGGTACTGCCCCCCGGCTCCCCGGCAACGACCATGGGTGCCTCCAACCGGCCATTAAAGTGCCCTTCACCCGGCGCGGAAGCCGCAAAATAAAGATCACCCCCGGGAAAACTACAGCCCGTCGTGGGCTCCGTCTGGTCAGTGCGGTCCGTTTCCGCCCGGCCGGCAGCATATCGCGTGACTTCCAGGCGGGAATCCACGCCAAGGGTCAGCCGCACCTTGTACCAGCGTTGACTGACCACGGCAGTGTCTAAAAACAGCTCCCCGGTTGCCCAGACAGCGTAGAACCCCAGGGCGGAAACCTGCAACAGCAGGGTGCCGTTACAGACCAGGGTTTGGCGCCGGGCGTCCACCAGGGTGGGCTGGCAGTATAGTTGCAGACTACCGGAAGCCACCGGCGGAAAATCTTTCACCAGAGCGTAAGAACCCGGGCGCAGGGGTTGATGGGAAACCTCCAGGCCCACATCCCGGGGGACCAGATCCGCAGCCACAATCTCTTCAATCAAGCCGGTGCCGTGTGGCCGGTCATCTCCGCTGCTTAGCCGCACCACATCAGCGGTGATCACACCTTCTCCATAGCGGCTGAGTTTAAAGTGAACAGTCTCCCCTGCCCGTACCGACAACGGGTCACAGTAGCCAACAACATCTTTTCGAAATCCTGCAGCCGGATTATGCCCGGAGCGATCTGTCATGGGTTCCTCCCGGGATCTGACCCGATCCTGTCCAAGCCATGGTAAAAAGCCCACCCGTGGTCAACATGAGCCTGCTAACATGACCAAAAAATTAAACATGACTATGCCAAGCACGGAACATTACAACAAGGTTGCCCAACTGCTGCATTGGACTGTTGCGGGGATGATCCTGGTCCAATATGTCCTGGCTGAAATGGCCGAGGCTGCGGAGGATACACCCCTCCAACAGCTTGCCCTGCTGGCTAACCATAAATCCCTGGGTTTGACCATCTTGTTGTTAGCCGCGGTCCGGGTGGGATGGCGGATGAAATATCCGCCACCGGCCTTACCCGGGACCATGCCTGCCTGGCAACAGGTACTATCCAACTGGACCCACCGGGCGCTGTACATTTGCCTGTTCAGCCTGCCGATCAGCGGGTGGCTGATGTCCTCTGCAAGCGCTTATTCGGTCAGCTGGTTTAATTTATTTTCATTGCCGGACTTTGTGGGCCCGGACCCGGCCCTGAAAGATACCCTGTACCTGGTCCATGAGATCCTTGCGGTGTCCTTAATCGTACTCGCGGCACTGCATATCAGCGCGGCTGTTAAACACCTGGCCTGGGATAAAGACGGCATTTTACAGCGCATGTCATCCTGGTGGTCCGTGGCCGCCTTTGCCGCTGGGGTTGGCGTGTTTTTGAGCTTTCTGGGCACACCTTTGCCGCACCGGGACAAGC
>JANQMF010000001.1 GCA_028280225.1 Pseudomonadales bacterium
CAATGGCAAAGTACACCCTGGACTTCGGCCCGCCGTCAAACAAGTTCACCAACACACTGGCCGCGGGCACCTGGGCCACGGACATGCGCCCGTCAAACAGCTCTCCATGGCGGAAGTCACGCAGACCGTCTTCCCGCAAAGCATGATGAGCAACATCGTACATAATACGCATCTGGTAGTCGGCGGGCCGCCCCGCCCCCTTGAACCGCACCTTGGCATCCGCACCATCCACTTCCAGGATATGATAACCATTGGGGGTGCCGTCGCGCTGCCAGGAGGTGGGGATACCTTCTTCGTTCATGGGTCCACTCCACCAGGAGCCGCTGACCGTGGTCAGCACATGATGATGAAATTCCCCGGGACCGCTGAAGCCATCATCTTTACCAAAATACAGGTGCTCGGTGGTATGGGTATGCCCCGCCACCGCATAGAGGTTCGGCCGCCCGCTCAACAATTTAAACAGCGCCCTCCTATCCTGGGTGGTCACCCCCGGGGAGTTGGCTACATAAGTTTCAAGGGGCGCATGCATCGCAAGAAAGACCAGCGCGTCGTTTGGAATAAAGGCCAGTTCCCGCTTCAGCCATTGCAACTGGCGCTTGCCAAAATTGGCGATATAACCCCCACTGCCGCGCACGTCAGCGGGATCGCTTTTGCCGTTGCCCTGATACTCGATATTATCCAGCACAAAAAAATGAGCATCACCATACGCAAAGCTGTAGTACCCCGGACCAAAATGACGTTTAAAGGTTTCCAGGGCATAGCGGTCATCCGCCGCCAGAAAATTGACTTCGTGATTGCCCGGCACGTTATACCAGGGGACGCCGATCTGCCCAACAAGGCTGATGATACGCGGGAACAGCGCCATATCGTCATAAGCTATATCCCCCATGGTCATGCCGAACTTTGCCTGGGTGCCGACCAACTCCGCCACCACCCGGTCCCGGATATAGTCCACTTCCACCTCGGTCATGGGCTGTGTATCCGCAAACAGAATGGCTTCAAAAGCGCTGGGCTCGTCTTGTTGGTACAGCGGAAAATCTATGCTCCGGGGTAAGGGTCCGGTGGGCGCCACCCCCGGATAACGTAAACCGGCCGGTGAACCCTTGGGCTGATGAATGTAGTAGAAGCGGGGAATGTTGTGTTTGCTGAGCGCGGTGCGATAGCCGGAAGGTTTGGTTAAAAACAACACTGCCTCATCCCCGATATCGAGCTGCCAGCGGCCCTGGTCATCGGTTTCGACAATCTGCAGACCATCGGATATCCGCACCCCGCTGATGCCCGGCTCCTGGGCATCATGCCGGCCGTTGCCGTTGTGATCCTCAAATACAATACCCCGGGCCACCGCGGCAAACCCCACGGTACTTGCCCAGCCGGTGCCCACGCACAGCCACAGTCCAAAAATCCCGGTCAATAGCTTGGTTGCTTTCAGCTTTGTCACTTTCGCCCTTTGCCTCCACTTTTGTTCACTTTGTTGTGTTCAATTTGTGTCGTCACTTTCTACGTATCCCTTCACGCACCGCGCACCTGCAAATTGATCTTTGTCTGTTTTAACACAAACCGCAAATAAAACGATGAACGTAAGTTGTCAACTTGTAGAGAACGCTTTTCCTAGGCACACTCCCGCTGGGAAGGGGACCTTTATGACAAGTACGCTATGACACAGCAGAACAATCCGGCTGCTGCTCAAGACGGGGCATTTTCGCCCGGCTACCGCGCCTATGCCCTGGGGCTTTTGGTTGTGGTGTATATATTTAACTTTATCGACCGGTCAATCCTGGGAATATTGGTTGAGCCGATCAAACAGGACCTGGGTGTTTCGGACACCATGATGGGTTTTTTAGGGGGTATCGCCTTTGCCGCGTTTTATACCTTCCTGGGTATACCCATTGCCCGCCTGGCTGACCGGGGGTCGCGCAGAAATGTGTTGTCTGTGTGTCTTGGTTTATGGAGTCTGGCCACCGCCCTATGCGGCTTGGCGGCTAATTTTTATCATCTGCTGCTGGCGCGAATTGGTGTGGCCATTGGTGAGGCCGGCGGCAGTCCCCCTTCACACTCCATGATTTCCGACATGTTCCCCGCGGATAAGCGCGCCACCGCCCTGGGTATCTACGCCCTGGGCATTCCCATCGGCACCATGCTGGGTAACCTTGGCGGCGGATGGATCAACGAAGCTTTTGACTGGCGCTCGGCCTTTTTTGTAGTGGGTTTGCCCGGTGTGGTGCTGGCGGTCATTGTTCGCCTGACCTTAAGAGAGCCGCCCAGAGGGGCCTCTGAACAGATTAAGGTGGCCGCCGGAGACGCACCCCCGGTCGGCGAAGTATTCAAGTATTTGTGGCATCTTCGAAGCTTCAGATTACTGGCTTTGGCCGGTAGTCTGCACGCCTTTGTCGGCTATGGCGTCATCTATTGGATACCCGCCATGTTTAACCGGTCCCACGGCCTGACCACGGGCGAAATGGGTGTTGCGCTGTTCTACCTGGGTTTTGCATCCATTGCCGGTACCTTCCTGGGTGGCTATTTGGGGGATAAGTTTGGCGCGCGCGATGTGCGTTGGTATTTGTGGCTACCCGCTTTAGCCACCATTGTGTCCGTGCCCTTCAGCACCTTTGTCTATCTGTATCACACCCCCTACGTGGCCCTGTGGGTGCTGGCGGTACCTTACTTTTTGGGTGCTTACTACTTGGCACCCACCTTTTCCCTGACACAGGGCATGGTGGGCTAACGCGCGCATGCGTAAGCCCAC
>JANQMF010000026.1 GCA_028280225.1 Pseudomonadales bacterium
TGGCCCACCGCATTTTTTCGCTGCAACAGATGTGTGGCGACAGACTGATTCTGGGCGTGGGTGCGGGATCGACAGAGCAGGATTTTGTGGCGGCGGGGCGTGCCTATGACACACGCTTTGAAACCTTCAATCGCCAGCTGGTTGAGTTGCGGGAATTATTCAGTTCAGGAAAGTTGGGTGAAACTGATTTAACGCCATGGTCAAATGTTGTTGGCGGGCCAAGGCTGTTTTTAGGCTCCTGGGGCAAGGGTGTGGTCCGGGCTGCTGAGGAATTTGATGGCTGGATTTCTTCTGCCCGTTACCGCAGCGATGAGGAAGTCTGTACAGCCCACCGGAACTATCGCGATGCCGGCGGCCAATATGCGGTGGTCTCCACTATCGGCGTTAATGCTGATACGGATCTGGGTGAGCTGCGCGCCCGTATCCAACAATTTGACGAGGCGGGTATTGATGAAGCGGTGTTTATGACCCTGGGCGGCCCTAAACCCGCTGAGCTGTATGCGGCGCTTACGTAACACCGGCGAGATAAAACGAACCAAGGTGGCCGAAAACCGGTAACCAAACTGCAGGGGGAAACCATGTCCGAAGTACAACATTTAACAGACGGCTACATGACCGAAGAGCGGCAGATGATGCGGGATTCTGCCCGTGACTTTGTCGCCAATGAAATTCTTCCGGTAGCCAACGAGTTGGATCCGGTTCAGGGCGATATTCCCATGGACTTGCGGCGCAAAATGGCGGAGATGGGTTACTTTGGTATCCGGTTGCCGGTGGAGCATGGCGGCTTGGGGCTGGGTGTTTTTGAATACGCCATGCTGACCGAAGAAATTGCCCGGGGTTGGATGAGCTGTGCCAGCATCATTGCACGTGCCAGCAGCTATATGCACATGGTGAACTGGCCCATGGAAAAGCGCATTGAACTTACGGAAAAAGCTGCCATGGGGGAGTATCTGCAGGCTGGTGCTCTGTCCGAACCGGACGCCGGCTCGGATCTGTTTGGCAGCATTAAAACCCGCGCTGTGCTCGAGGGGGATGAGTGGGTGATTACCGGCAATAAGTACTGGTGTACCTTCGCGGACGGTTCAAACGTGATCAACGTGCTGTGCCGGGTGGGTGAAGGCCGGGCGGGTGTGCGGACCATTGCCGTGGAAAAACCACCGGGAGAATTGCCCGCCAACTGTACCGGTAATCCCATTCCCAAGATTGGGTATTTTGGCTGGAAGACCTGGGAGTTACGCTTTGAAGGGGTGCGGGTGCCCAAGGAGAACATTGTTGGTCCCATCCCGGGTGAATCTGCCCCGGGGGGTGCAGAGGGCAAGGGGGGTGGTAAGCGGCGTCTTGCCATGCTGTCGGTGCCGCGTGTGCATACTGCGGCCCGTTCCATTGGCCTGGCCCGGGGGGCACTGGAAGACGCCATTCAATATGCCCATGAGCGGGTTCAATTTGGACAGCCGATTGCGGACTTCCAGGAAACGCGTTTCAAGTTGGCGCGCATGGCCTCGGAGATTGAAGCCGCCCGCCAGTTGATGTATCACGTGTCCACGGAAATTGATGCCGGGCGGGGATCCGACAAAGAGGCTTCGATGGTGAAGTGGTTTGCCAGTGAGATGGCGGAACGGGTCACCTCCGATGCTCTGCAAATATTTGGTGGTGCCGGCTATACCAAGCTCCATGCCATTGAGCGCTACTGGCGGGATGCGCGGTTGACGAAAATCTTTGAAGGCACTTCTGAGATTCAACTGCGTATCATTTCTGATCAGTTACTGGGTAAACCAACCTCCAGAAATCAGTCTTAAGGATATTTGGGAGACCGGGAACAAAATTGGGTAGACAGGCTCAGCGGATAAAACAGTCATGATTCGATTACTCATAGGGCTCGGTGCGGCTTTTTTGATCCAGCCGTCTTTTGCGGATGTGGATAAATTGCGGGTGCCGGCGGGATTTGCCATTGAGCGGCTCAACTTTGAGGTGAGCAATGCCCGGCAGATGGCCCTGACGGATTCCGGGATATTGATTGTCGGCAGCCGCCGGGAAGGTAAGGTGTACGCGGTAGCGGATGCCCTCACCGCTGACCAGCCCGAGGTTGTCACACTGTTTACAGGTTTGACCATGCCCAGCGGCGTTGCCGTACATGATGGGGATCTTTATATCGGCGCGGTTAATCGGATAATCCGCGTACGCAACATAGAACAACATCTGGTCACCACTCCCCCTCACCAGGTGTGGATGGACGACTTGCCCGACCATCCCCACCACGGTTGGAAATATTTAAAGGTGGGCCCGGATGGCCACTTATATGTGCCCGTTGGCGCCCCCTGTAATATTTGTTTGTCTCAGGATGAGCGCTTTGCAAGTTTGCTGCGTGTGAATATGGCGACAGCCACCGCTGAGATCTGGGCGAGGGGTATCCGTAATACCGTGGGCTTTGACTGGCATCCACAAACCCGGCGGTTGTGGTTTACCGACAACGGCAGAGACATGATGGGGGATGATGTGCCTCCCGAGGAAATTAACGTCATTACCAAACCGGGTCAGCACTTTGGTTATCCCTTCCTGCACGGCGAGAACATTGCGGATCCAAGATATGGTGACCATGAAGCCGGGCGGACCCTGACCTTTACCTCACCGGTACTTAATATTCAGGCGCACTCCGCCGCCTTGGGCATCGACTTTTATACCGGGGATCACTTTCCCGCTGAGTATTCCGGGGCGCTTTTTGTCGCTGAACACGGCTCCTGGAACCGTTCCAGCAAGGTAGGTTACCGGGTCAGCGTTGTGCTCCCGGGCCCGGAGGGTGAGCTTATCTATCGCCCCTTTGTTGAAGGCTGGCTGGTGGGTCAAATACCCTGGGGCCGGCCCAATGATGTGTTAGTGACCCCCGCGGGCCACCTGCTTATTTCAGATGACGCCGAGGGTGTGATTTATCGTGTTCGATATGAGGAGACATAGAAATCCGCGGCATGCAAGGCCGTGGATTGACAATGGTTGCGATCGGTGACAATCTCAATATAGTAATTGACTAATAAATATGATGAGCTGCAAGCGTGGAGGCATCTTTGAGCACTAAGTCAGGGCCCTTGTCGGATCTAACCATCATCGATTGCACCATGGCTCTTGCAGGTCCTTTTGGGACGGCGCTGTTGGCGGACCTGGGGGCCAACATCATCAAGGTAGAGCCACCCTATGGTGACGGTTCCCGTCCCGTTCCCCCCTTGCCACCGGATTACGCCAACGTTGCGGACGAACAACAGGCCGGTGTGGACTATGGGGGCTATTTTGCAAGTATTAACCGCAACAAACGCAGCATTGTCCTGGACTTTAAGCAGGAAGCTGACCGGGAAATTCTGCTGCGCCTGTGTGAGCAGGCGGATGCCATTGTAGAAAACATGCGGGTAGGGGTGATGGATAAGTTGGGTTTGGGTTATGAGACCATTGCTGAACGCAACCCACAGATTGTTTATGGGGCCATTCGTGGCTTTGGTGATCCCCGTACCGGCGAAAGCCCTTATGCTCATTGGCCGGCATTCGACATTGTGGCGCAATCCATGAGTGGGCATGTCAACATCACCGGACCCGACGATGCGCTTGGTTTTCCCAGCGGCGTCAGTGTGGGCGACATTTATCCGGGCACTTTGATGGCCCTGGGGGTGGTTGCCGCTATCCACAATGCCCGCACCACCGGGGTGGGCCAGTTCTGTGATGTGGGGATGTACGACAGTATGCTCGCCTTTACGGAAACGGTAGTGGCCAACTACGGGTTTGAAGGCAAACAGTTGCCGTCCCGGGGGCAACACCATCCGAATCTAATGCCCTTTGGCTTGTTTCCCGCCAGTGACGGCGCGGTTGCCATAGCAGCACCCGGTAACGCTCATTGGGAAACCCTCTGTCAAATCATGCAACGGCCGGACCTTATTGATGACACCCGAACCAAAAACACCTTTGTACGGCGCAAGAACCAGGACTTTGTAGAAACTCAGATCAGTACCTGGACAAAACAGCAGACCAGGCAGGAAATTGTTGCGCAACTGGGTGGCAAGGTGCCCTGTGGGCCGGTGAACACGGCTGAGGATATTTTTAATGATCCCCATGTGCGGGCCCGGGAAATGATTACCGAGTTTGAGCTGCCCGGTGACAATCCGAAAGCCAGCATTGTTGGCACACCCATAAAGTACACCAAGACTCCCGCCGGTTTTCGCCGACCGCCGCCAAGGCTTGGGGAGCATACTGACGAAATTCTTGAGGAATTTGGCATAGCCGAGGGTACGCCGGAAAGCTAGGGTGAACGGACAAGAAAAAGCTATACTCAATTAATTTGCTGATAAGAACTGATGAAACGATGAACCAGGCGCAACCCCGACGTAGAACCCAGGAAGAAAGAAAAAAAGAATCTGAACGCGAGATTATTCGTGCCGCCATCAGGATTTTCTCTGAACAGGGTTATATCAAAACCACGCTCAGCGAAGTGGGTACCGCTGCCGGTTACACGGGTGGTCTGGTCAGCCACCGTTTTGGTTCCAAAGAAGGTCTGCTGCAAGCGGTGGTTAAACATATCGCCACCCGATTTCTGGACGATCAGCTTGGCGAAAATATTCAGTTGGAGAGTGCTGAAGAGTCGCTGCGCAACTATGTTGCCATCTATGTCAGCGAGGTGACGGTCAGGGAAGGCCGCATGAAGGCCCTGTACTCAATTATGGGGGAAGCCCTGGGTGCGGTCCCCGAGGTACAGCCGCAATTGGCTGAGCTGAGCAGAAAGGCACGCAAGCGTATTGCGACGATTGTTAAGGCGGGTATTGATAATGGTGAGTTCCGCAAAGATCTGGTTGCGGATGAGTCTGCGGTGCTTATCCTGGGCCTGCTTCGTGGCGTTGTGATGCAATACCTGGCAGATCATCGGGCGGTGAAAATGAAAAAGATCATTCCGCGGGTTCAAGACAGCGTGATCAACGCGCTGAAGTACTGATGTAAATCAGTACTGATTTTCACCAGTTCTGGTCTTTGTCAGGACAACCTTAAATCTTGCGTGTTTCGTTAGCCCAGGCAAGATCACGTAGTTTCTTTTTGTCGATTTTGCCGATAGGGGTTCTGGGGAAGTCTGTGCGGAACATAACCTGTTTGGGTGCTTTTACGCTGCCGATCTCTGCTTTTGCCGCGGCGATAATGTCATCAGCGCTCAGTTGAGCCCCGGGTTGCAGCACAACGTAGGCAGCCACAGCCTCACCCCATTGCTCGTCGGGGATGCCGATCACCGCGGCCAGTTGGATACCTTCCTGTTGCATCAGACTTTGCTCAACCTCGGTGGAGTAGACGTTAAAACCACCGGTAATGATCATGTCTTTTTTACGGTCGACAATATATAAAAAGCTGTCCTCATCCAGAAAACCGATATCGCCGGTAAGGTGCCAGCCGTTCACACGAATCTTGGCGGTTTCTTCAGGATTTTCATAGTAGCCCTCAGATACCATGGGCCCCTTAACCGCGATTTCTCCAAGTTCCCGGGGGGGTTGTGCCTTACCGTCGTCATCCACAATGCGAAGTTCCGAGATTACAGTCGCCCGGCCCACGGAACGCAAGCGCTCATCGGTGGCAAGGTCACCGTGGATATCATTGTTGGCAAAGTGTTCGTGGGGTTCCATGCGACTGATAAACATTGGACATTCCGTTTGCCCAAAACCGCCGAGCATCACCGGCCCAAAAGTTCGTAAGGCTTCCTTCAGGCGTACCGTGGATATGGGGGCAGAGCCGTAGCTGAAGTATTGCAGTGAAGACAAATCAAATTCCGAGATATTGGCCTGGTCCAGCAGGGTGTAGATGCCCGTGGGGGGCAAAAATGTGTCGGTGATACGTTCTGTTTCTATGGTTTTAAGGAAAACTTGTGGATCCAGGCTTTCAAGGATTACGGTCATCACTCCCGAGGCCAGGCCACATACTGCGCCCCGTCCGGCCGCATGGGTCATGGGGGCAGCAACCAAACTCCGGGTTGCCCGGCCACTGTTCCGGTTTTGCAGACCATAGGTCAGCGCGCAGAAATTACGGTTGCTGAGCATGACCCCCTTGGGCAGACCGGTGGTGCCGCCGGTTTGTGGAATGGTGATGATATCGGTTGGCTGTGTTTGCACCGCCGGAGTAGTGCTTGAGGCTGAACTCAGCCAAGGATCAAAGCGTGGATGCGCGGATGTGTGGCCGTCCAAACAGACTACGGTATCCACCGGATGGGTGTTGATAAAATTGTTGATGGTTGCCGCAAACTCAACTTGATAGAACAGTGCATCACAACCGAATTGACCTAGAATCTGTTGATTATCTTTGCCTGAATTGCGCGGGTTAACGGGGATCCATGTGCCACCCGCGCGTATGATTCCCAGGGTTGCGATAAAAGATAACGCTGAGTTAAGGCTGTAAACGGCACCCTTCATACCCGGCCGGAAACCCTCGGCAATAAGCTGATTGGGAACCTGGCTGGATGCCCTGCCAATTTCAGCATAGGTAAACCTGGTGCCTTGAAAGGACACGCAGGTTTTGTCAGCGTGATTGGTGAATGCCTCAGTCAGTACCGGGAGAAAAGAGTGATTAAAGTCTGGAAGCTCCACAAATTTGCCCCTGTGAAAAATTTGCGCTTGTATTAGCGGCTGGGGAAGTATACCCGTTTGCCACCCGATTAGATATTAGTTTCTCCACCAATAAATATAGTTCCAGCCCGGGACCAGACTTGCGGAGACGGAAGTAAAAATATTGGTTGACAAATTAGTAACTTATTGGTTGTATGATTACTTTGTTGCTCGTATAAAAAGGCGAAGTCAGACTGCGTAATACGCACGGCACAAATTCGCCACACATGCGCTAAACACCAGAATAAATAGACGCAACCTTAGCTTTACCCGGAGTTAAAACATGAGTGAGTTTGAAGAGATGCTGGAGTCTGCGGTGCTGCGTAAACGCGGCCAGGGTTTCCACAGCTTTGAGGAAGGTGAGACCATTCACCATCACTGGGGCCGCACTATTACCGAGGCTGACGCCATTCAGTTCAGCCACCTGACTTTGGCTTATAACCCGCTGTACTTTAATCGCGAATATGCCAAGGCGCACGGGCACCCGGACATGGTGGTCAACCCGCAACTGGTCTTCAACGTCATCCTCGGACTGAGTGTTGAGGTCTGTTCCGAGGGCTTGGGCGGGCCCTTCCTTGGGGTCTATGATCTGAAATATCTGGAACCGGTATATCCCGGCGATACGTTGACTGCGGTCTCCGTCACCGAGAGCAAGCGCGAATCCGAATCCACCGAAGGCAGAGGGGTCATTACCTGGTTTAATGAGGGTTTTAACCAGCACGGTAACAAGGTTATCGAATTCAGGCGCACAAACCTGGCCATCTGGAAAGGTGCCATGGGTGGTCCAAAAAGCAAGAAGGAGAAGAATGATGGATAAAGCCGGCATTGCGCGCCTGACCAGTAACAACAACTATTTTGAAGATTTTGAAGTGGGTCAGACCATCCGTCATGCCCGCGGCAAGACCATGACCGAACTGGAGAACGTCAACATCACCAATATGGTGATGAATACCGCCCAGGGACATTTCAATCTGGATCAAATGTCAAAAACACCCTTGGGCAAAATACTGTGTTATGGCGGCGTGAATTTCTCTCTTGTACTTGGTCTGGCTTCACAGGATACCGTCGAAAACGCCCTGGCTGAGATAGGTCTGAATAACATTCAGCTTAAAACCATGGTGTTTCACGGTGATACTTTGTACGCCTATTCCCGTGTTCTGGAAAAGCGGGAAAGTGATCGTGAAGATGCGGGCATTGTGGTGTTTAAACACTGGGGTGTTAATCAGAATAAAGAGCTGGTTGCTGAGCTTGAACGCACTGCCTTGATCAAGAAAAAGAGCCACTGGCTCGAAAACTAATCCGCCCAAACGAAGGAGAAAATTGTGACCAAACTGAATGCCCACGGACAACCAAGACGTCATCGGCGCTGTCAGCTTTCCGTGCCTGCAAGTAACCCCAAGATGATCCAGAAAGCAGCCGAGAGTGGAGTGGATCACGTCTTTCTGGATTTGGAGGATGCTTGTGCGCCCAATCAAAAAGTAGCGGCCCGGGATAACATCATCGATGCACTTAATAATCTTGATTGGGGAGATACGGTTCGCTGTGTCCGGATCAATGATACCGGTACCCAATGGTGCCATGATGATGTGATCACAGTGGTCGAAAAAGCCGGTGATAACCTCGACGCCTTTATGCTGACCAAGCCGTACGACGCGTCTGATGTTTTGTTTGTCGACAAGCTGTTGACCCAGCTTGAACGTAAGCTGGGTTTGAAAAAGAAGATTGGGCTTGAGCTGCTGATTGAAGAAACTCTGGGTTTGCAGAATGTTGAATCCATTGCCGCAAGCACCCCCCGCCTGGAGGCGATGGTGTTTGGCATGGGTGACTATTCCGCCAGCCAGGGTCTTGATTTTACCGCAATTTACGGTCCTGACTATACCTATCCGGGAGATGTCTTCCACTATGCGAAGTTCCGTGTTGCCATGGCTGCCCGGGCTCGTGGGATCGACGCGGTTGACGGTCCTTTTGGTAACATCCGTAACACGGATGCTTATCGTGAGTCCTGTTTACAGGCCCGCGCATTGGGATTTATTGGTAAGTGGGCTCTGCACCCCACCCAGATTGAACATGCGCAGGAAATATTTACCCCGGCTCAGGAACGAGTGGCCAAGGCCCGGAAGATGACGGATGCTTATCGGGAGGCTGAAGCCCGGGGCGAAGGTGCGGTCATGATTGACGGTGAATTTGCTGATGCCGCCACTGTCCGCCATTACGCCAATACGCTGGATCTGGCTGATCTGTATAAGTTGTAAATCCTGTAATAAGCAGCAGATGTTGGTGCAAAGATAGGGTCTGCCTGAATGTCCCTGCTTAACTACCAGACCTATGGCGATTCAAACCGGCCGGCACTATTAATGGTGCATGGCTTCATGTCTTGCAACGGGCAGTGGCTGGCTAACATCGAGGCGCTGACCAGGCACTATTATCTGGTGTGCGTTGAGTTGTGGGGGCATGGGGAATCTCCTACCCCATTGGATGAGACATACTACACCCAGCAATGTTATGCCGGGCAATTTGAGCGTATCCGCACAACCTGTGGCATACAGCGCTGGGCAGTGGTTGGACAATCTTATGGGGTTGGTCTTGTACTGCACTACGCCGCCAGCCACCTGGGGGTCTGTGTTGCGGCGGTTGCCACCAATTCCCGTTCGGCCTTTGGTTCTATGATTAACGAACAGGCCCAGCGCAGCACCTTGCCCCGGGAGGCGCTGGATGTCAGGAAATTGCCCTATCATCCCATTCACGCACGGCGATTTCCGGACCACATAAAGGCGGAGTTGGTTGACAAAGCGGATCGCATGAGTGCTGATGCCATTCGTTTTGGTGGCCTGTTGGGTGCATCTTTGAACTGTAGAGAACTGGTAGTGGATTACCCATTACCCTTGTTGATTACCAACGGTCAATACGAACGGTCTTTTCAGGCGGATCTACAGACACTAAAGGCCCGGGCGCCGGTATTCCAGGTGGTTGACCTCCCCGGTGGACATTCGGTGAACATCGAAGCGGCGGATGGGTTTAACCAGGCTGTGACTGCCTTTCTGCAAGGGGTGGGATACTAAACCGTAACCCTGGTCTACCAAGCTTGGTCTAGATAACCCCGCGCGTTAGCCCAAACCTGTTTATGTATCTTCAACGGTGTATACGGTATGCCACTGGGTTCGGCTGTTGTGCCAGTCCTGGTCGCAGCTTGTGACGGTAAAACTGGTGGCATCGTTTCCGTCCCGGTCGCATCCGGCCTTGGCGTGCCAGCGGGTTTTGTCTTTGCCGTTGCTGGAAGATTCCGAAATGGCGTAAATACAAGATAACGATTCGTCCTCGCCGTTGATGGTGGCCGTTAGGGTAGTAATTTGGTTTTGTTTTTGTTTGGCGCCGTCCCTGTATTTAAAGGTGGCTTCCCCCTCGCTGGATGGACCAATGGTTATGGTGGTCATTTTTTTACCCACTTCCCGCAGGAAAGTGACATCCAAGGTGTAGCTGGAGTTGTTTTTTAGCACTGTTCGAGCGGTCAGATCCACAACATCCATATCGCTGAAGGTTTTTAGGCTGGAGTCTTGCGCACAACTGGCTGCATCAGCAGGGTTGGGGCTAAGCCATAGTTGAAAAACTGCGGCTACCGCAAGCAGATGTCCTATCCGGGTGCCTTGGTTTTTTTGACTCTGCATGATCTTTTCTCGGTAATGGGTCCGAAGATTCTGGAGCAAAGGGCAAGAGAAGTCTCAACAAACTCTCAACGAAGTACGCTTACCGAACTGGGTCGAAAGGCGCCACTTTCCGCCGTATGTTTCTTGTATCCAGGGTGTCTTCGGCCAATAGTGCTCTGCTGTATCTAACGCTAATTATTCGCTCTATTAACCGCGCTGCATTTTTCTGTGCTCTTATTTTTGGTGCCGGTTATTTGATTTATCGAAGCCTTTATGCGCGGAATTTAAGTCGGCAGGACCTTGCCGCATCCTCTTTTCTCAAGTCAAAACTTCCAGATGGCTTGACCATAAATTGCCGCTGTTGGAGAAGCTCATCTTCGCCAATGGTGCTGATGGTACGCGGTGGTGAAGAACCACAGGAAACGTTACGCCCGGGTTTGTTGATTGTGTTCACGATCTTTCGGGAAGGGGGATGTTGTCCAGTGGCTGGGCTTTTCTGCTGTCGTTACCGGTACGTTGAATATCCGTTGATACTTGGCGGGGTATGGGGTCTAGGCTGACTGTTTAAGCTTATGGGTCATTTATGCGTCTGAAAATTTTTTGCCTTAGTTTAATTGCGGCAATTCTGCCGGCTCAGGTGTTTGGTGGCGCCTATGCCGGCCTGTTTGTTGGTCAAGGCTGGTCGGATAATAGGGTCGTTGATCGTGATGGCTTCTCTAACACGGGATTTCCCGGTTATGCCGTGGATTACCGTGACGATGGGCCGGTATTCAGTTTGATTGCAGGCTATTCGAAAATGTTGGGAAACTGGCATTTCGCTGTAGAAGCGGACGCATCGGTTAGCGATATCCATGCCCGCAGTATGCAAATTGATCCGGAGGGGCTGGATGAAGAAGTATCAACAAGGAACAAGGTCTTTGCAGCGCTGCAATTGCAGCTTGGCCGCTATGTGGGCGAATGGTTGGCGTTTTTGAGTGCCGGATACGCTTACAGCCGGTTTGAGAATGAACTGTCTGATCTGGACTTTGGGGATGTTTTTGATCCGGATGACTCCTACTTTTCGGATGCTTCGGATGACGGCTGGACCGCAGGGCTGGGTATGTCTTACGCCTTGGGTAAACGGTGGGATGTACGGTTCGATTTTCGTTACTTTGACTTTGGCAGCCGTGCGCACTATGTCAACCACTCGCCTTTTGTGAGCCGTTCGGGCGCGTTGGTGGGGTTGCAAAAATATGACAGCGAAAATCGCTTTTCTCTATTGCGGGTGGGAGCGACTTATCGGTTTTAGGCGGCGATTGTTGCTGTGATATTTGATACCACGTATCCTACCGGGTAGTATAACTGGTACCGGAGTCAAGGTTGGGGTGAGTTAAAGTCAACAAGAATGTTGACGTAGAACATAATGTTAGTAACAACAAGTTTTAAGCGGGGGTAGATATGCGTAATTCGATAGCAGCGAGTGTTTTGGGGTTGTTTGTGTGTCTGGTGGCTGTAAGTGTTCACGGTAATGAGGCTGATGATTTTTTTAGCGGGCTTTTTTCGCCCAAAAAGGATGGCCAGTATGTTCATCCCAACTGCAAGGACGATGCGACAAATCCAACCCCTTGTGCCGGTTTGGGTTATGGTAATGCGGCTGGTTATACGGTTACCTCGGTCAGGGTAAAAGAGAGCAGTACTAAACCACGCGGGGTTACAATGAACCCGTTGTGCAAAGGGTTTGAGAAAAAGTACAAATCGAACATCACACTTAATCAATATGTTGTTTTTATCCTCCCCGCAAATTGCGCTTATCACATGGATATTAAGGTTTCTCTGGGTAAGGACAAAAATAAAAATTTCCTGTTGACACCTGGCTGCTCGCTTACCGCCACTACGGACGGCACTACCCAGAATAGTGATTGGAGTATTTCGGCCAGCTATTCGAAGGCGGCCAAACAGCAGGGCTATTCCGGCACCCCAATGGATGCTGATGGATATAAATGTAATAGTCTCGGGAGTATCTGATCGCCGAGCCAGCTAGGCTCAAAGCGATGGCCGTCAAGATTTTTCTTTTCAGTCTTAAGTTTGCCGTTGTGGGATGTTCATCGTTTCAACCGGTGGATCTGGAAAATACTTACAAGGAATTGGCTGCCGAGTTTAAGAAGCAAAACGAAAGTCTTCGGGCAGCTTATCAATCCCGTCGTGAAGGGCTGGAACAGGTAACGGTAACCCCATTGTCAGACGGTTCCGGAATTCTGGTAAGTGTCGCGCTGGAGCGGGCCCCGCTTGCGGACGTGATCGCCAGAATTCTTCAGACGGCAAATGCTGACTTTATCATTCCGGAGCAGTCGTTGTCGGGGTATGTTACGGCAGGCTTTGACAATGTTGAATTGCTGACAGCGGTAAATCGTTTGGTTGGGGTGGTGGGATGGTCAGCAACTCTACAGGATGAAACGATTGTGCTGAGACAGTTGACTACCACCATGTCGGCGGAACAGCGGGTTATTCGCGATTACACGCTTCAGCATCTGAACCTGGATGATGCCATGAAAATGGTAGCAAGTTTGTTTCGCTTTGACAGAGAGGAGAATAATGACGACAGCAGCGAAGGGGTCAAGCTGACGGTGGGTGCCCTTGCAGATACCAATACTTTGTATATAGCAGGATCGCAGGCGGATACAGATGAGGTTATCCAACTGCTGACGAGGGCAGATCGAGAAATACCCCACGTGTTGATTGAGCTCATTGTCGTGGAATTTGATACTCAGGCGTTATCAGCCCTGGGTGGCGCCATTACCGGCGGCGCGCGCAGTGAAATAGAGTCTTTATCGGTTAATCCGGCAAATATCACCGGGGGGAACATCAATATCAGCTACTTGCAGGGAGGCGCAAGCATTGAACAAATTGCCGCTTCTATTAATGTGCTTGCCGGGCGGAATAAAGCCCAGGTTATTTCCCGTCCCTATATGAGTACCAGAAGCAACAAGGAAGCGACCATGGATATTGTCACGGATCGATTTGTTGCCATTCAATCTTCGGTGGACGGAGCTTCAGTGACAACTACGGATGCCATCCCTGCGGGTGTGAGTTTAAAGGTTCTGCCGACTGTGCACGGTGAAAGCTTTTTGACGGTTGACCTGTCCGTTGAGGAGTCAAGATTTGAATCGACGGTGGATGCCGCCCTGGTGCAAAAGCGCCGGAACTCCGCGCAGACCTCTGTACAGATCCAAAGTGGTCAAACAATTATTGTTGGGGGACTAAATTCTCACTTACAGGATGTGCGTAAGTCAGGTGTTCCCGTGCTCAGATCGGTCCCACTCCTGAAAACCTTTTTCTCCAGTAAAACTCAATTTAAAAACAAAAGAGAATTGGTAATTTATGTGACGCCTCACATCTGGAGTCCAAGCGCACAGCTGCCCGGTGCGGCTCACAAGTTACCCGTGGATGCCAATTGATGTAGTTGCCCGGCAACCGAGCGGGATTTAGAACAATAACCCGTCTGAATAGGGGAGCAAGCCGGTGTTATCCAGATATTTGGCAACGACCCAAAGTATCCCTTCTAAGGGGCTGGCCAGAGCTGCAGTATAACAATTGTTGTTCGCATTTTTTCACGCTTCAATAGTTGCCAAATAACAGTTCAAACCAATTTTTTGGTATTGATACAACAAATAGTATTCGTTACGCTAAACCGGGTAAATCAAAGAGGGTAGAGTAGATTATGAAAGTTTTTTCCCGGTTGATGGGCGGTTTTTTCTGCATTCGCCCAATGCTTTATCTAAGTGCTATTGGGCTGCTTGTTACTAGTTCCGTGGCGGTTGGTAAGACCATCTATATCGACGAGATCAGGTATACCAATTGTTCTGACGGTACGAGCGTCTACGACGTCAGTAGTTTTTGGGTCAAATCTAAAAGACCTAACGGTACCACCAAGGAGGACTACGTTTACAAACCCACCATGCAGACGCAGACAACTTGTTTCAATCTGGATAAAAGCAATGTTGACGAAGGGGCTGAGGTGTGGCTTTCCTATCTTATATCGTTAGGGGACAAAGAGGGATGCCGCAAAGACAATACCAAATACTACTATAAGGAAGGCGCTAACAACATTGCCTATTACCATTCTGAAGGATCAACGCTGCAGAACAATCGTTGCCGAATTGGGATGGGCAAATGCTTTAGAGATGCCTGCAAATTCAGGCCGCTTGACGGCGATTAGGGCAGTCGGTACGGGGTTATTCGGCGGCTTAATCGTCGGTATAAGTGCCTTGGGCAGCTATGGACACGTTGTTTACGCTCCCCTTGGCCCGATACACAACGGCGGTGCCTTTTTGGGCCCAGATCTTGCCGGGAACGGACAGGTCTTCGTTGGCTTGGCTGTTGATATACCATTTACCCTGTGATTCATCCCATCGAAATTTGGCGATTATGCTCTTGTCCTGCATGCCCGACCCGGTGCCGGAACTCTTTATTTTGACTCTGGCGTCGAAGCCATTAAGCTGAAATGCGGCAGTAGAAGTAATGGTCAGTCTAACTCTCACCCAAGTTTCGTCGAAACTGAACACAACTCCACGCATATTTTGCATATTCTTGTCCCGCTTACCTACGGTCTTAAAGTCAGATGTTGTTCCTCCTTTCCGCAAGCCGAGTTTCACCCAGTCAACAACATATGCCGTTCCTGGTGTGGCCAGGCAAACGTTAAACGGATTGATGGTATTGCTCGCACATTTATCTAAACAGTTCTCATTACCCTTGTTGTCGTTACAGTTAAAGCCAATTTCTTTGTAGCTGTCCGCAGCGATATTCTGCGATATCAAGAGAAAAACAAAGGCAACACCCATTTGGGTAATACGTGTGTGGGATCTGATTTTTCTAACGATGTTCATACGCAGCTCCGGTTTTACCTAGATAATTGACTACTACCGCTGACAGGTCGTTGATGACAAAAGTCCCAAACACTTCCTCCTCCTTGATATGGGTGGGTGTTGACCAGGCGCTGGTATCTCTGGGTGTATAGCTTGTTGCATAGATGGGTGCGACATGCGAAGGGTCATCATAGATATTTCCGTAAACAACCAGCACACTGCTGCCGATTGTATTGGGTGATAGTGCGGGAGCTTTGTTGGCGACAATTGGCGGATCGGTTTGCGGTTTGTATTGGCTAAAGCTGCGGCTGGAAAAAACGCAAAGCCCAAGCCAGCCGTCAACAAGGCTTTCCATAGAGATGTCCTGAGGTACATGTTGAACCTCCCACGGCTTACAGCTTAGCTGTGCGCACGTCCGAACGCGATACTCCCCGTGAACCAGATGCTAACAGCACTAATATGTAATAACAACGACTGAAATTAGTCGCATTCAGAAAGTCAGGGTGTTGACCGAATAAGCTGCAAACTTGCGGAGACTGTTTGCGGATTCTCCACTGCGTGCCCGCAGGGAAATGGACTGCAGAACGGCCTGTAACAGCTTTGCAAGTTGGGCAACGTCCTGAGCATCAGACAATTCACCTTTTTTTTGCGCTGTCAACAAATGCTGAGCAAGGACTTTGTCCAGTTGTCTGATTAGGCGCCGCAGATCCGCGCCTACTTCGGGATGATCCAGTGAAGCGGACGGGGCAGTACATATCATCAGGCAGCCTAGTGAAGGATCATTTTGACAATAGAGGTCGATGGCCTTGTTATAAAAGGCGATCAGGGCCCGTGGCAGAGGTAAGCCGGAATTGAAGGTGGCTTCCAGGCCGGTATCCAACTGCCTTGCAAAACGTTTGAGGGTTAAGCGGTAAATATTCTCCTTGCCGCCAAATGCATTGTAGATGCTGGGCTTGTTCATCTGCATGACGTCCGACAAATCGTCGATGGAAGTTGCGGACAGTCCCTTTTCCCAGAAGAGCATCATGGCAGCGTTTAAGACAACCTCTTCGTCAAATTTACGAGGCCTACCTCTCGGCATATTGTACTTTTCCGTAAAATAATAATTGACGGCATATATTTTATACTAAATACTACAAAAAACAATGTGGAGATCGCCTTATGGCCGTTGTCTATCACCCCGCCAGTTCTTTGGTGGCGAAGCTTGAGGGTGTTCACTTGTTTCACTTTGATGGAGCACCATGTGCCCAGCGGGTTCGTTTTGCCTTGTATGAGAAAGGCTTACCCCGGGGCAGGGAAGTGCAATATCTGGCTGACGACGATGAAGCTTGTTGTGGTGAAAACGGCAGGTGGGTCAGCCGTCGGGTATCCCTGGTTAAAAAAGAGCATATGACTCAGGCTTATGGCGAAATTCATCCTAATCTGGTTGTGCCTGCCTTAGTCCATGACGGAGTGCTGCATATTGAATCCATGGATATTGTTGAATACCTGGATGATGCTTTTGGCGGAACACCGCTGATACCCAAATACGATCATGCCGTGCTGGAAGACAGCCGGGCGCTAACCCGGCGGGGTGAGGACCTGCACAGATCGGTTCGCTTCGTTACCTTTCGTTGGGGTTTACGCGGGTTGGCACGGCTGTCGTCCAAGGAGGAGAACCACTTAAGAAAACTGATGGCAGATACGCCGGATGGGGAAAGCTTGGTGGAGTTTTACACCGGATATGACAACAACACCATACCCGAAAGTGTCTATATTGGTCATCTGGATAAACTGAACGCTGCATTTTCTGATCTGGAGGCGCGCCTTCAGGATGGCCGTGCATTTCTCTCCGGGGCAAATCTGACCATGGCGGACGTGATTTGGGCCATGAAGACGCTGCGCTTGTCTGAATGCGGCTACCCTTTTCAACAGTGCTTTCCGGCTTGTGCGGAATGGTACACCCGCCTGTCTTCCCGCCAATCTTTTCAGGAGGGGGTGCTGGGAAAACACAGGCTCACCAGCAAAACCTTTTGTGCAAAGGCTGCGGTTGAGCATTGGCTGGGCATTGGTTTGAAAGGAGAAGTATTACAACGTATGGCATAAGGGTAGGTGAATGTGCAGGGATCCAAAACGCATGTTCAAACGGTTAGAATAACGTTATGCTTGAAGGTAAATTCCAATATGAAAGCTGGAGATGAACAAACAAGACACCGGAAAAATATGGGTTTATCTGCTTGGTGTAGCGGTGGTGATCATCAGCGGCCTGGTCTGGACGGTAAGTTATGGGCCGCTCAGTTTTGTTGGGGGTTATTTCCTGGCACCCCCTGACCGGCCGCAGGGCACAATCAGCTTGTTTGAACCGGATGACGGGCTGAAGTACATGGTCTATGTGCCGCCGGACTATGCACCGGGTGCAGACCACCGGTATCCGGTTATTTATCACCTGCATGGCGCCATGCCGGTTCCCTGGTTTGTCGCGCGCGGCATGATTAATGCGGATGTGCGGGCCCTGGCCAACGTAATGGAGGCTTTGGTTGCCGCGGACGAGGCGCAGGCCACAATCATTGTGGCGCCTTATGACGGGCTGGGTCTCACGATGTGGTCCAACTCCAGTAGCGGCCATCAGTTAGCGGAAAGTGGATTTATCGATGGGGTGATGCCGGCCATCACCCGCAACTATGCGATTGACCCGCGAGCGGAATCCACGTTTATTCAGGGTTTTTCCATGGGCGGATTCGGCGCGTTAAAGATTGGTATGAAATATAATGACCGGTTCGCAAAAATCACCTCGTGGGATGGCGCCATTCATTCCTGGCAGACACTAACCGCAAACCGCCCGGGTATTGCACAAAACATGTTTGCCTCCAAGGCGGACTTTGACCGGCATTCCCCTTGGACCATAGCGGATCGATACGCCACGCTCGAAATCACGGCACCCGTTGAGATACACCTTTTTTCCGGCAAGCTTGCGGCAACGTCGCAATACAACCGGGCGTTCAGCAAGCACCTGACAGCGCTGAACATTGACCACCAACACGAAATCACTCAATGCCAGCATGAACCTTTCTGTTTTATGGCCACTACCCGGGTACGTGATATTTACGGCAACAACTAGGCGGATCCCCGTTTTACCACGGCGCGGGTATCTTCCTGCCAATTGCGCCGGATAGTTATCCTGGGTAAGGTGGCGCAAAGGAGTGAGTTCAGTATGAAATGGTTTTTGCTTGGTCTGGCGATAGTGGTTGGGGGTTTGTTCCTGCTATATGTGGGTGGCAAGGTTTATTATGCCCTTGTTGTAAACGAGCGGGTGACTAAGGAATTGCGTGAAGATCCTGAAAGTGAGACCGCCAAAATTGTTATGCTGCTCACTTTTCCCGATGGCAAACAGCTGCCGGTCAATTACCTGCGTGAAGGTAATCAGGTATTTGCCGGCGCTGACGGCAGATGGTGGCGTGCTTTTCGCAAGGGGCAGGTGCCGGTAACGGTTCTTATAAAGGGTCAGAAACACTCGGGACAAGCACGCACGGTCATGGACGATCCGGAGTACACCCGTGAGGTCTTCAAACGCCTGCGGCCCAATGTGCCCAAGTGGTTACCGGATTGGTTGAACGCTTATCTGATTGTGATTGATCTCGACGAGTAGTTGTTGATGCGGACGCTGTTCGCGTTTTTGTTAATCCCGCTGGCCGTGGTGTTATTTATGATAACAAGCGGCTGGCACGCCTTTGGCAAAGCTGCTGATGGACCCCGGTTGGAACGCATGCAAAGTTCGCCGCAATGGGGGGACGGTGTTTTTGTTAATGAGATTCCACTTTACAATCCTTTTCTAAGCCGGCCCGAGCGTTGGTTTGAAAGTAGTGAATTTGCTAAACCTGTGCAGACCCCGTCAACGGTAAGGACAGACCCACGGGTATATGACACCGACGTTCCGCTGCGCATTACCTGGTTTGGACATTCCATTGTGCTGATTGAACTGGGCAATGTACGCTTTGTGACAGATCCGGTATGGTCCGAACGGGTTTCACCCTATACCTGGATTGGGCCCCGGCGTTGGTACCCGCCTACCCTGGCACTGCAGGATTTGCCATATATTGATGCTGTTTTGATTTCCCATGATCACTATGATCACCTCGATACCCAAACCATCAAAAGCTTGATCCATCGGGTTGGCCACTTTGTTGTGCCTCTAGGGGTCGGGGCACATCTGGAATATTGGGGGGTACCCAAGGAAAAAATTCTGGAACTGGATTGGTGGGCAGAGACCAATATCCGGGGTGTTGCCGTAACGGCCACGCCAGCTCGGCATGCTTCGGGCCGTGCTTTGGTTGACAACAATAAAACACTTTGGATGGGTTTTGCATTGAGTAACGCCCGTCATAGGCTTTATTTTTCCGGTGATACCGGTTTGTTTCCCGAACTTAAGGAGATTGGTGATCGGTTGGGTCCATTTGATGTAACCATGATTGAAGTGGGGGCATACGGGGCGGATTGGCCGGATTGGCATATTGGGCCGGAGCAGGCGGTGCTTGCCCACAACTGGGTGCGGGGGAACCTTATGCTGCCGGTGCATTGGGGGTTGTTCGATCTTGCCAGGCACGCGTGGACGGAGCCCATTGAGCGGACCTTGGTTGCGGCCCGGAAGCGGGGTAATCAGGTACTGATACCCCAGCCGGGTATGCCCATGGTTGTGGATGCTGATCGTGATCACGTTCAACATCCCTGGTGGCCGCAAGTGGCTTGGCAGAAGGCGGAGGAGGCGCCCATTGTGGCAACGGGAGATTTTTCACGGGAGCTGCGTTGACCCGGCTTACGCTTATCGTTTGAAAAGATAGCGAAATATTCTTTTTGATACGCTCATGGGAGGCGGCGGAAAGCGTTGTAACGGGCCGCCTTCACTTTCCAACACCCATGCAAAACCGCTGCTGGTTTCATCAATTAAGGCCACCGCTGCCTTAGCAGCCGCGTCTACGGATAAATCCTCAGCGGTCTTGGTGGCATCGGGTAATAAGGCGGTTTTTATCCGGTTGGGGCAGAAGGCGTGAATTCTGATGTTGCGCCGGGTCAACTCCTGTTCGAGGCTGCGTACCAGACCAACCACCCCGTATTTAGTCATGGCGTACAGGGGGTCAAAGGTGTAGGGGTATAAACCCGCAATGGAGGCCGTCACGATGATGCAACTGCCCGGACGCATGCGGGGCACATAAGCCTGTAGACCGTATACCACACCATCCAAGTTAACGGCTGCGATACGCCGATAGCTGTCGGCGGTGCTTGCGGCAAATTGATATTGTTCAGCGGGTGAGCCGTTTAAGGCACTCATCACCCCGGCGTTTAAAAACAAAACATCCGGTGGTGGCTCGCGTGCAGCCAAGGCTGTCCAGGATGGGGCGTCGCAGACGTTGTGCTTGATATAGGTGTAGCCCTGGTCGCCCGGCGGCACCGTATCCAGCACGGTGACCTGGTGTTTGTTGAACTGTTGTGCAATTGCCCGGCCAAGGCCGGAGCTGCCACCGGTTATTGTGATAAGCTGACTTGGCTGGGGTGTTTGGGGCATTTTATGGATGTTAAGGATTTTGGGGCACGGGTTGAGCGCTGGGGTTGGCGCCGGGTTGTGTTGGCTGCCTTGTACCAGCGTATGCTCAGACTAACGGGTTTACACTTGTTTGTCATCAACAGCAGGCCCCTGGATGTGGCCATGCCAATGCCGGAGTTGCCCGCAAACCACCAGGTCAGACGCCTGCAGCCTGTTGATGATGATCCGGCTGTTGCCAATCCGGCCTTGGGGCTGAATGCGGAGTTTCTCCAGCAGGCCCGGGCCCGGGGTGATATCTGCATCGGTTATTTTGATCAGGGTGAACTGGTGTCGTATTTCTGGTGTGGATTTAACCGGGTTCCGGCAGACCCCGGAATTGCGGTAAAGGTGCCACCGCGTTACTCCTACGCCTACAAGGCCATGACATTGGCCAGCCATCGGGGCCGGCATCTACAACAAATATTAACAGCGGCAAATGACAAACTACTGTGTCAGGAAGGATATACCCACAATATTGAGTATATTGATGTCGCCAATTTTCCTCAGCGTCGTGCGTCGGCTCGTTACGGTAATCGTACCATCGGCTTGGCTGCCTATATTGAGCGGGATCAGGGACATTGGATAGTACATAGCCCGGGTGTAAAGAAAGTCGGTTTTGCTTTTGAACAGGACCTCTAGTTGTAGCTGTATTTTGGACTGCCCCGGGAACAGATTATCAGGTCTACCGGAAAAGCGGCGGCCTTATGGCGGACGGGTAAATAGTATCTATTATCGATACTTTGTGGTGAGAATGGCACAACTTTTCGAAACTAAGTGGTGTATTTTGGGTTTTCTGTGATCATGGTGCCAGGTGAATTAATCAAGGTGATGCCATGCAACGTAACAACACATACAGAACCCATATGCTTAATCAACGCCACAAGCTGACCCGGCGCCTGCGCCAGCTCACCTGGCTGGAATGGCTGTGGGATGAACGGGTGACCCGGCTGCTGAGGGACTATCCTGCCCACGCCGGTGACTGTGCCTTTTACCGTGACGCTGCCCGGGAGCGGCTGCAACAGGTGGCTGCTGAGCTTGCGGCCTGCAAGGCGGAGCTTGCACGGCTGCCGGCTTAGCCTTCGCGGGCATAGCTCTTTCGAGCATAAGGGGAGATAGCCGGCCGGTGTGTTTGTTTTTCCCTGAGCCGGCAACGGGCTACTTTAGATTCAGCACACTCGCCCGTACAATTTGCCCATGATATCCCGAAGAATTGCTCTTGTGATCGCGGCACTCACCATGGGTGCCGGTGTGCTTTTGATCGTAGACCGTGGCGGGCTGATCGCCTGGGCGGGCCTGATTATTGGCGGGGTACTGTTTCTCAAAAATTATTTCAGGCCATCCGCATGGGACTTAAGCTTAAGTCTTGGCATGGGTGCGGCCTTAATCGCCGCATGGGTGGGTACCTTCTACTATGTGATCTCCACCTGGGAGTCCGGTGAAGTGGTTGAGCTGACAATTGATATCCGTGAGGGGACCCACACCGCCCGGTTGTGGGTCCTGGATATGGAAGCCACCCCTTTGGTCTATTATGATGCTGATCCTGTGGAAGCAGATTTTTTGCTTGCCGGTGAACCGGTGGAATTTAGCCGTGGAGGGCAGGTCAGCACACGAATTCCGGTTGCAACCCGGATCGAAGACCTTGCCGAAGATGAAGGGCATAAAATCCTTCAAGCCATGCAGGCCAAGTATGGAGAGCGCAATAGCGCTGCTGTTGTCTATTATTTGCTGTTGGGTCAGCCTCGCGACCGGGTGTCTCTGGTGGCCAGGCTTATTGAGGCGGATCGTTAAACCGGTGGGTGTCGCCACCTAAGCTGTAACGCAGGGACAAGCGCAGGGTGCGGGGCAGAACGGGGTGAAAATGAACGTCAGCGACAGCGCTGTTTTCAGATGCCAAACGGGAGTCAAAATAGTAGGCAATGTCGTCGTCTTCCCGATCAAAAACGTTCAGCAGGTCCAGCCCCACCTGCCACTGCCTCCAGCGATAACTCAGGTTGCCATTGACAATGGTGCTGCTGTTCTGTTCCACCGAACCGTCCTCAACAATGGGGGCGTTGCCGAAATGGCGTACCCGCAATCCCGCAGACAAACCGCCGGCGCCGCTATAAGTCAGACCGGCACCGGCCACACGTCCAAAGGTATTGGGGATTTCGTCTTGAGTATTGGGCACACCGGTAAATTTGCTGTCCACTACCGCACCATTGATATCAAAAGACCAGTGATCACCCAGGGCCCAAAACCAACTGAATTCAACTCCCTGACGTTTTGATCCGCCCGAAGGTTCGGTACTCCCCGCATCGCCAACAAATAACAGTTCGGAATCTGAGCGCAACCAGAACCAGGTCAGGGTGGATTGGATGTTGCCGGCGGCATAACGCAGGCCAAACTCGGCACCTTCCTGGTCCGCAAAGACATCAACACCCAGGCTGGGGTCGAACACCCCCCGCACGTCGTTGGAGTGAAACCCCTGCCCCCAGTTGGCATAAGCTTCCAGGTTCGGGGTCAGGGTATAGGCCACTGATAGGCTGCTGACCACGTTGCTTTCCCGCTCCCGCCCGTCTGCCTGATTGTCAGCCGTGACATCAAAATCGAAATAATCGAGACGCACACCCATGGTGGATCTGAAGGCCGGGGACCATTGAATATCCAGGGCGGCGTAGGTGCCGAGGCTGTACCACGTCAATTTGTCGTTGCGAACGGATGATATAAAGCGGCGCCGGTTGGTACGGTTCAGATCGACTTGCGAGATATCATCTACACGCAGATCAGCCCCCAGGGTCAACGTAGCTGCTTCGTTCAGGTCAAACGAGCGGCTGCCCTGGCCGCCATAAACAAGCCGTTTATCCGCTTGTTGAATTTGGTCTGAGTTGACGGGATCTTCCAGAAAATAGGTGAAGTTGCTGAAAAGATCCAGTTGGTAGCGGCTGAGGTAGAGGGACGCCTCCCAGTTGGTGCCCTGCAGACCCAGACCGATACTGGTGCGGGAGGTATCCCCACCCACGGTGGGGTCCACAAAGCCGAAGCGGCTTAAAGCGCCCGCGTCCACCAGGCGTTTTGGAATCTGGTCGGTGGCGCGCCATTTGTTGTCGTAGTGGGACACAAAGGCCCTGGTCCGGGTCTCCCCCCAGTGCCCGCTGTACTTCACCAGCACATTGTTTTTCCGCAAGCCCTGGGCCAGGGACCAGGGTCCGTCATCTCGAGCCAGTTCCACAGCGGCCAGCAGATGGCCGTGGGCCAGGTGGGTAGATCCCGCGGCTACCGTGCGCAGGTAACCGTCTTCACCCACCCCCAGTTGCACAAAGGGCCTGTTAATGCTGTCGTACAGGCTGAAGGACGTTGTGCCCACTGTGGAAAAATCTCCCCGGTCCGCGGCATACGGCCCTTTCTGATAACGCACCGTCGAAACAATCTCGGGGATAATAAAATTGAGGTCTAAATATCCATGGCCGTGGGCGTGGCTGCGTAAATTGACCGGCATACCTTCAAAGTCGGCAGAAAAGTCGGTGCCATGATCTAAACTTACCCCGCGCAGAAAATACTGATTGGCCTTGCCTTCACCGCTGTGCTGGGAGGCCACCATACCCGGCACCACCTCCACCAGTTCACCGACCCGGGCAAGAATCCGGCTGGAGAAGTCAGTATACCCAACCAATCCCTCTGCGGCGGATGAGGCTACCCCAAGCTGGCTTTGTAATGATCCCCACACCACAAGCTCTTCGATAAAGGTGTTTTCCGGAGTGTGGGCCGGTTCGTCTGCCAGGGTATGGGCGGACACAAGCAGCAGCCAGCAGGTAATTGTGAGTAGACGACGGGGTAAGGGCATCAGCAAAGCAAATATGGCAGACAAATTAGGTACACAACCTCAAGTACACAGGGTTTGGACAACAATAGCGGTTTACCGGCTAAGAGTTGAGCCTTAATGAAGAGTTATACAGAAATTTTGTCAAAGACTTATGAAACCGGGCCGGTCTGCCGATTCCGGTTACGGGTGCCGATAGCCGGACGTTCCGCTATCGACCACTTGCATGTCACAGTGCAACACATGGTTCATATGTGTTTGCAACACTCCGGGCAGGGATATGGATGGCTTGGCACGACCACGCAGCGCGTGAGCACCGTGCCGCTCTGTGTCCCAAAGCTTAGCGGGACTGGGCCAATGGCGTAAGGTGTTGAAAAATATAATAAAGTTGTATCTCTTTATGTTTGGGAACTTAAATTACACTTACAAATCTCCCACTCACAGGCGGGTGTTTGGCGTAGCCTTGTTGAATTGAAATAAGTCCGCGCTGGTTGCGTGGAAACCGGCTTGGGGGACTGGCTGTGCTGTATTCAAAACAATATGTAGGTAACTACTCTCGTTTTCTCATTGCCTTGGCTTGGACGGTGGAAGTCATCGCTGTCCTCATAGGTTTAACCATTTCCATTGTTGTTGCCTTTTCGGCGTACTACTCTTTTGCATCCGAAAGGGACGTGGGGTTGCTGGACGGTACTTCAGCCATTGCGGTCGCCGCGCTGCCCTTTGTGCTGATTGCAGTGGTGGAGATATGTAAGATTCCGCTGACCTTTGCCTTTATGGCGGTGCGTCATCTGGCCTGGCGGCTGATGTTTTTGGGTTTCGTGTTGTTTTTATGCCTGATTACCTTTGAAACCATGTTGAATGGTTTTGAGCGTAACTTTTCTAACTTGAATCGGGCCATCGATACCCGCAAGAACGATATTGAAAGTGCGCAGTCCGAAATTGCGTTGTTGGAGAACCGCCGGGACTATGTGGTCAAGTTCACCGAAGACGACGTCATGCAGGAAGTTGATGGTAACCGGGCCGAGATAGATGCGGAGTACCGTGGTGTTGTCCAGCGTATCGATGCCAATACCCGCAACGTCTTAAACAACATCGACTATAGCTTTCAGAATGAACTGGATGCTGAGATAACCCGCCTGGAAACGGTCCTGGATGGGTACTATCAAGATTGGCGAGAAGAAACCACCGCGGTGGAAGAGCGCTTCTCTACCCTGCTGATGGGGAATATCAGCGGCAGCTCGGAAGAACGTGATCGTCTGCTTACGGAATTGAATGTGTTGAAAGCTGAATTCAGCCAGGCCATGGCCACCGCCAACATCTTTAACCGCGGTGCCCGGGAAACTAAGTACCGCGCGCTTATCCAGGAAAAAGAAAACCAGCTTGGACGCATCACAACCGGTTATCTGGGTGGGGATGCCATTGAAAAACAATCCACCATGGAATCTCAGCTTAAGCAGCAATTAGAGTTTGTGAACAACAAATACGCCGGCCGCATCGCCGATGTCAACACGCGTATCGAATCGCTCAAGCAGGAAATTGCCGACCGCCTGGCCAGCAATGCCAATCTGGAAAGCAATGTGGTGTCCAGGGCAGCAGCGGACAAGTCCCGTTTTGCGACCATACGCAACTCCCAGAACCAGGAGGTGGATAAATACCTCGAAACCAAACTGGTGGAGCTGGAACAGATTGCTGAACGTTCATTTGGTATCGATGAGCAGATTTTTGTTATTAAGAACCAGCAGCGGGAGTTGCAGTCTGAGATTAATCACCTGATTAACCAGAATCAGATTTACCGTTTGGCCATGTACTGGGACGGTAAGGAGTCTGCCACCGAAGTTGAGCGCAGCACAGTGGGATTGGTGGCGCTGCTCTGGTTTGGGTCCTTATCCCTTATTGCTTCGGTTTGTGGGGTTATGCTGGCCCTGGCCGGGTTCTACCTGCGCCGTTTCAGCGATACCGGTGAACCGATATCAGATCCGGGTGTGCATGCGTCGGCTGATGTATTTGTCGACACGGTATCTCCGGAAGAGGCACAGGACCAGGCGGTGGCAGCCCAACCAAAACGCGCTGAGCGCAGAGCAACGGGCTAAGTCAGGCCGGGCGCTTAAGCTAAGCTGCCGCCGTCCGGTTCCGGGCGGTGGCGGATCTGCCCGGCAGCCGGACAATTAAAACCGAACATCCGGCAGCCGAATACCGTAAAAGCAGCTAGCCCCGGTGTCGCTTATCCGCAGCGGGTCCGGGACGAACCCCAAGCTCTCCAGGCCCCAGCACGTTGCCGTCTTCGTTGCGGATCTTAAGCTTTTGAATCGGCTTGCCGGTCTTTTCTTCCACAATAAACAGCCGGGTTCCGTCGGGATTGGGCCTGAACTCATCACCCCATTGAATCAGCGCAACAATAACCGTGCGCAGCGCGCGCCCGGCGTCGGTGAGGACGTATTCGGTGTGGTTGGTCTCTTGTGCCGGCCGTTTTTGCAACAAACCCTGTTCAACCAGGTGGCTGAGGCGGGCGGACAGAATATTCTTTGCAATACCCAACGTGTTGGCAAATTGATTAAAGCGGGTAGCGCCGTAAAAGGCTTCACGCAAGATCAATAGTGCCCAACGCTCCCCAACCGCATCCAGGGCCTGTGCCACGGAACAATTCAGATTTTTGTAAGACTTGTATTTCATGGGCTGAGTTTAGCGGTTGCGATATGAAATTTCATGGTTGCATATTAAAACTTAATGGTTTTATAATAAAACCAATGGCCGGTTGGCTAATGTCATAACGCAAGCAACGGGATTGGAAAATGATTAATTGCACATGTGTGGTTCAGGAGGGTCAGTCACCTGATCTTCACCAGGATGTACTCAAGGGAACCTTGGGTGAATTTTCAGAACGTGCCTTCGGGCAGGGGGCGGACATCAAGTGGGTGCGGGTTCCACCCGGCAGCGGCTTTACCGCGGGTGAGCCATCAACATCGTCGGTGGTTTCGATGGTTTCTAATGAGCCATTAGAGGCGCCGCACCGGGAATTGCTGTTACGGGAGTTGGTTGACCTTTGGGTAGGCCAGACCGGTTGCAGTGTCGATGAAATTGTTGCGGTGCTTGCTGATCCCGCACAAGCTTAGGAGATTATTGAAATGCCACTATATATTTGTAATACGAAGAAAGGCACCCTCAGCCCTGAGGCTAAGCGGAACATAGCTCAGGATATCACCCGCATTCACTGCTCGGTCACCGGCGCACCGGCAATTTTTGTACATGCAGTATTTTTTGAAGAAGCCCCATTTTTCCCTCTGGAAGAAAAAACTCTGTTTGTTCGCGGCACCATTCGCAAAGGCAGAAGTGCTGTGCAGAGGGAGGAAATTGCCGACGCGGTAAGGCAATCCCTGGTATCTCATGGACAGACCTCTATTGATGAGACACAGGCAGTGATTCTGGAAACCCCGGCAAGCTGGGTGCTTGAGGGGGGAGAAATCATGCCTGAACCCGGCGAAGAGGCCGAATGGTTCGCCGCCCAACAAGCCCGGCGTCAAGCCGCGGAGGTTTAAAGTGTGGGTTAATATGCAGCGTTATTTGCTGCTATGTGTCGGGGTGATGCTGACGGGGATCGGGTTGGCCTATTGTGTCGACCCTGATCTGTTGTTGAGCCGTTACGATATCGGGATTGCGGGTGTGTCCGATGACAATATGTATCGGGGTGCCTATGGTGGGCTTTTTTTGACCCTGGGCGCAGCTATTGCTTACGGCTTTTTCTCCGTATCGTTCAGGCAAACGTCAACATTAATTGGTTTGTTATTTATGGGTGGCTTTGCCGCGGGGCGAACGGCAAGTATCCTGGCACTGGGTATGCCGCATGAACAGATTGTTGGATTGTTGATATTTGAGGTGGTCCTGTCCACAGTCTTCGGGTGGCTGTTAATAGCAGATGCCGAACCGCTCAGGTTGTGACCAGGTTGGAGCACTCCATCTTAAATTAATACCTGATAAAGACATCATGTTTCATCACAGCCGGCGGGATTAATCCGGCATCTATTGTTGGTCAGGGTTTCACCCTTGGAAGAGTATCGGGCGGTTTTATTAGCCGTTGATGAATAGTAATACCGGGTATGAGTTTTGCGGCAGCCTTCGTTGTCACCGGTATCGATGCTGAATGACAGCCAGACTTCGGCACCCTCGGGAATGCCAAAACTGTCCAGGTTAAAGGTTGCCTTGTTACCCTTACCCGTCAGGTTGCGGACATTTTTTGTCTTGTTTTTGCCATCACTCTTCCAGTGCACGGTATAGTCTTTAACAATATAGGCGCCACAATTTTGGTATTCCAATTTATTTACGTTCGTGCTGGTATGAGCCAGTACCGGCGGGTGCAGCGCCAGACCAAAAATCAGAACAAAAACCGTGCAAATAACCGGGCGGGGATCTTGTTTGCCTATAAGCGGTGTTCGCATAACCTCTCTCCCAAGCGCTGTATGTAAGCATTAGATGGGTTGTACGTTACGCTTAACATCTAGTAGATACAACAGTTAGAATCAGTGAAAATATTGCAGTATGCACTCAAGGCATGGCTTCTAGGTCAGGCGCTGTCTGGAGAAGTTCTGCCAGGCAATCAGAAATGCAGGTATAAGACCAACCATAACAATCAGCAAAGCAGCGGTTGAGGCTTCGGCAATACGCTCATCAGACGCCAGGCGGTAAGCCCTGGTGGCCAAGGTTTCAAAATTGAAAGGCCGCAGGATCAGGGTGGCGGGTAATTCTTTTACCACGTCCACAAATACCAGCAGCAGCGCGGTCAGAACGGCGGGTGCCATGATCGGCAGATGGATATGTCTGAGAATGCGCAGGGGCTTGGCACCCAGGCTGCGGGCAGCGTTGTCGTAGTTGTTGTGAATGCGCGCCATGCCGGAATCACAACTGTTATAAGCCACTGTCAAAAAGCGGGCCAGATAAACAAATATCAGTCCGGCAGCGGAGCCGGTTATCAGCAGGACCTGGGGCAGACCGAGGATTGGGTTGATATTTGCCGCCAGCCACTTGTCTAAATGGGTCATGGGTCCAATTAAGCCCACGGCCAGGACCATTCCCGGCACGGCATAACCCAAGGTGGCCAGGCGTACACTCATGTTCAGGAAGCGGCTGCCCCGGGATTGCTGATGGCGGTTGGCATAGGTTAACAAGACGGCACACAAAGTTGCCAGCACGGCGGCGGTTCCCGCAACCGCCAGGGTATTGGTGATGTACCCGACAAAGCGTGGACCCAACAGCGGATCCCCCACGGTGAAGGTATGCCACAAAAGCACCGTTGCGGGTATCACAAATCCCAGCGTCAGCGGCAACATGCAGACTAACCAACAGAAAAAGCCCGGCAGTCCACGTTGCCGGGTACGCTGCGCAGCGGCGTTACGCGATACGGGATTGGCATAAGAACCCCGGCGGGCTATTTGTTCCATGACTACCAGGACAGCCACCACAACAAATAACCAAGCCGCCAATTGCATGGCGGCCAGGTGTTCACCCTGGGCGTACCAGGTTCGAAAAATACCGTTGGTCAGGGTTGGTACCCCAAAAAAATCGACCACCCCAAAATCCGCGGCACTTTCCATCAGAACCAGAGCCGTGCCTCCCGCGATGGCCGGCCTGGCGTGGGGCAGAGCCACCCGGAAGAATGCCCGTTTGGGACCTGCTCCCAGGGTTCTGGCTGCTTCAGCCAGAGGCTGGGCTTGCTGGCTGAAGGCATTGTAAGCAAACAAGTAGATATACGGATAAAGAGTGATACTGAGGATAAACGCCGCGCCGGACAGGGAGCGGATGGAGGGGATGGGGGAGTCTGTCCAGGCTAACTCTCTTAACACACTCTGGATGGGGCCGGTATAGGCTAATAGATCAGCGTAGGCATAAGCCACAACATAGGCAGGTGCGGCAATGGGCACCATAAGCAACCAGGCGAGCCAGGCACGGCCGGTAAAATCCTGGGTGGCTACAATCCATGCGGTGCTTACCCCAAAGGTGGTAGCCATTACGCCGACCAGTACTAACAACACGACGGTATTGGTCACGTATTCGATCAGCACCGACTCATAAAGGTGTTGCCAAACTTGAGTGGTTGGGGCAAAAAAGGTCAGCAGAACGGCTGCAATCGGCACGGCCACCGGCACGGCGATGAACATGGCGCTGATGGTCCATACCGACGGACGTGGAAACCGGGGAGGAGATTTAGTCTTTATTGCCGGGTTACTGCTTGTCATACCCGGCCATTCTACGCTAAAACTTGCGCTGCAAATTTATTCGGATGCATTTAGCTGCAAATGCTTGAAGTTAAAGATCTATGCCATCAATTTGGCCTGGTGGATGTGCTGAAAGGGATTAACTTAACCGTTGAGCCCGGGGAAATTGTCTGTCTGTTGGGTGCATCCGGCAGTGGCAAAAGCACACTGCTGCGGATTATTGCAGGATTGGAACCCCTGCAATCCGGCGCCATTTCTTTTGCCGGCAAACCGCTGGCCCAACCGGGCGCGGAGCCCCCGGCGGATACGCGTCAATTTGGTATGGTTTTTCAGGACCATGTGCTGTTTCCGCATATGAGCGTTGGCGAAAACGTTAACTTCGGCCTTACCCACCTGCCGCCAGAACAAGCCAGGCAACGGGTCCGGGACCAGTTGGCCCTGGTTGGTTTGGATGGCTTTGCGGAGCGTTATCCACACACCCTTTCCGGCGGCCAGCAACAGCGTATTGCCTTAGCCCGGGCGTTGGCACCTCAACCCCTGCTGATGTTGTTGGACGAACCCTTTGCCAGTGTTGACAGCACCTTGCGCCGCCAGCTTCGTGAAGACACCCGGCGCGCCCTGCGCCGGGCTAATGTTCCCGCCATTGTGGTAACCCATGACGCCCAGGAAGCCATGGAACTGGCGGACCGGATTGCGGTGATGGGTGAGGGCCAGATTGTGCAGACCGGGGTTCCCCAACAGGTTTGGCAACAGCCTGTGAACCGCTTTGTTGCGGAGTTGTTCGGGGACACCAATGCCATCACCGGTGAAGCGGCGGGCAATGGCATTGCCACAGCCTTTGGGGTTATCCCGCATCCCCAAATCCCGGTGGCCGCCGGTTCGGTTTGTGACGTTATTGTACGGCGCCGGGGGATCAGCGTAGAAGCGCTACCCGGGGCTGATGTAAAGGTCGAAGATGTACGATTCCTGGGTGAACGTTATCTTATTGTGGTGCGCTCAAACGGGCAGATTCTGCGCGCGGATACGCCGACCCGGCCCAAGGTAAGGACCGGCGACGCGGTGCGGTTGGATTTTGACTCCGCAGATGTACTAGTGTATTTTCGCGAATTCGATTAATGAGAATTATTCTCAAATAGACGACAAGCCGGAATACCAAATTATGAACCAACGGAGCGCATCATTGCTCGCTGGCCTGTGTGCCCTTCTGTTCACAACACTCAGCCAGGCCGAGGTTGTGAACATTTATTCAGCACGCCATTACGACACGGATATGGCCCTGTACGATCAATTCACAAAAAATACGGGTATTACGGTTAACCTGATTGAGGGGGGCAGTGATGCGTTGATTGAGCGCATTGCCAACGAAGGTAAATATTCACCGGCGGATATGCTCATCACGGTGGATGCGGGCCGGCTGTGGCGGGCGCAAGCCAGGGGCGTATTTCAGCCGATTGATTCCCAGGTGCTTAACAGCAAAATTCCCTCCAACCTGCGGGAACCCCGGGGGCATTGGTTCGGCTTGTCCAAGCGGGCCCGGGTGATCGTTTACAACCGTAACAGGGGTTTGCCATTTGTGCTGGACAACTACGAACAGCTGGCTGATCCCAGGCTGCAGGGTATGGTATGTATGCGTGGATCATCCAATATCTACAATTTATCCCTGCTGGCCGCTTTGATCGATGCCAACGGCCCCCAGGCAGCTCAGACCTGGGCCAATGGTGTGGTGGAGAATTTTTCCCGGCCGGCCCAGGGCAACGATACCAGTAACTTAACCGCGGTGGCCTCGGGAGAATGTGGCCTTACCCTGGCCAATACCTACTATATGGGAAGGTGGCTGGCCAGCGCCGACAAAGGCGCCAGGCAGGTGATGGACAGCCTGGCGGTGATCTTTCCGAACCAGCAAAACCGGGGTACCCATGTCAACATCAGTGGTGCCGGGATTACCCGATACGCGCCGAACAAAGACAATGCGGTTAAGTTCCTGGAGTATCTGGTCAGCGATTTTGCGCAAAAACTGTTTGCCGAGGGGAATAATGAATATCCGGTAGTGGGCCCGACCACCGGCCCCATTGTTCAACTTGGTGATGAATTTACGGAAGATCAGATTAATGCCGGCTTGTTGGGCAAGAACCAGGCCCAGGCGGTGCAGATTTACGATGTGGCCGGGTGGCGTTAGGCTTAACTGCTGCTTCAGTCGGACCACATTCTGAGCAAATTGTTGTGTACAAATTTTAACCGGGTCAGGGGTTTTTCCAGGGAGTTATCTAGGTTTTCCAGCGCCTGTGTGGCATGGTTGAGTTCATGGAGCAACTGCCTTTTTTCGCTGGATTTCACGCGGCTTTGTACCCAGCCCACCGCGGTCAGGCGCACCCCCTGGGTGACAGGCAGGACAGCATGGAGATGATCACTGGGGTAGACGATGGCACATCCGGCAGGCAACTTGATGGCCTGACTGCCGGACGGCGTAGTCAATTCCAACTCGCCACCGGTATAACTTTCCGGGTCCGACAAAAACAGCGTGAAGGAAAGGTCGGTCCGTACACCTTCAATAAAGGCGTCGTCAAAATGGGTACCATAGTGCATTCCGCAGGTATAACGGCTGATCATCACCCTGCCCACCCGGGCGGGCAGGGCAAAGCTGCGAAACACCGTGTGTTTCATCAGGTCTTCACGCACCTGCTTAAGTATGCGGCTGACTTCCGGTCTGGTTTGATCAGCCTGCAGGTTCTGTTTTTGCACCTTGGCCAGGCGCCCGGCGGTGCGGGTGCCAGGCTCGAACAGCGCATCATCTTGCAGGACTTTAACAAACGCGCCCACGTGGGCGGAACTGAGTACATTTTCCAGGAATACAATCATGGCTGACAGTATACATTCTTCGGACAAAAACACCTTTCGCTGGCGGACGGTAACTGCCCTTGGCGCCGCGACCTGGTTGGTGTCGACCCAATTGTCCGGATGCGCAAATCTGGCAGAGGAACAGGGTGAAGGTGAAGGCGCTGATGGTGAAGGAGCGGTAAATCAGTTGCTGATCGGCGGTGAGGGTGAAGGAAAATCCGGCACCGGTGGTGAAGGCGAAGGTGGCGAAGGAGAGGGCGAAGGCAAAGGAGAGGGCGAAGGCAAAGGCGAAGGCGAAGGCGAAGGCGAAGGCAAAAGCGGCGCTGACGTGGACTTTGGCACTGATGATGTGGCCTACCTCACTCAACTGGGACTGATCCGTGGGCACCTGGCTGTTGGGCATGCGCTGTACAGCCAGAAACTGCCGGCGTTGGCCGAAACCCATATGAAACATCCCCGGGAAGAAATTTATGCTTCTGTGGAGGGGGCTTTTGACACCCGCGGTTGCGGTGGCTTTGGCGACAATCTCACCGCGTTAACCGCTGCTGTCACACAGCGGGTGAGTCAGGCTGAAGTCGACCGGGTCTACGCTGACCTGACCGCTGCTGTTGCCGCTTGTGAACAGGGCGCGGACATCAATAACCCCAAGATCATTGCCAAAGTGATCGAAAATCTGCTGCGCACCGGGGGTGTGGAATATGAAATTGGCATTGTGGATGGTGAGGTTAATAATCTCCATGAATATCAAGATGCCTGGGGTTTTACTCAGATTGCCAGCGTCTGGGCTCAATCCCCGGCTTTTTCGACAAACCCCAAGGCCACGGCGGTCGCCGGTCAATTGCAGAACATTATTGCCGAGCTTGCTGAAATGTGGCCTTCTCTCGATCCGGAAGGCCGGGTGGAGCACGAAGGCGCCCGGTTATTTGGCGCAGCGGCACAGGTTCAGGTCACGGCCATCAACCTGAGCCGTTAAGCATCCCGGCGGGAAAGAGCCATGCCTCGCAAAGCACCCACAAACCCCCCGGCTGAGCCCCCTAAAACGCGGGTCTCGGACAGCCTGGGCGAGGTGGAAATAGACGCGGATGCCCTCTATGGCGCACAGACCCAGCGGGCGATACAGAATTTTCCCATCAGCGGAAGAACCCTGCCACGGGCCTTTGTCGAAGCCCTGTTGCTGGTCAAGGAGACCGCCGCCGCCGCCAACGGCAGCCTTGAGTGTATCGATGCGGAGATATCCCAGGCCATTGTAGATGTCTGTCGCGGCTTATCCGCCAGGGCAGATTTGATGGCGCACTTTCCCGTTGACGTTTTTCAGACCGGTTCCGGGACCAGCTCCAATATGAACGCCAACGAAGTGATCAGCACCCTGGCCACCCGGCAGTTGGGCCGGGCAGTAAATGCCAACGATCACGTTAACTTTGGCCAAAGCAGCAACGATGTAATCCCCACCACCATCCACGTCAGTGCAGCCTTGCAGATCCACCATCGCTTAATTCCCGCCCTGGAGGAATTGATAGGGGCGATCGAAACCAGGGCCGCGGAGACGGATGATTTGGTTAAAACCGGACGCACCCACCTGATGGACGCCATGCCGGTACGCCTCAGCCAGTCGTTACGCGGTTGGTCCGGCCAGCTTGTGAATAACCTGCGGTTGCTGACCGGCCTGCAGGCGGAAATCCAGACCTTGGGGATGGGTGGGACAGCGGTGGGTACCGGCATCAATACACATCCGGATTTTGCCTCAACATTTGTGGGGATTTTGTCCAACAACACCGGCCTTAAGTTTGTTTCACCGGATAACCTCTTCCCCTATATTGGGTCTCAGGACACTGCGGTTGCCCTTTCCGGTCAGTTGAAGGCACTGGCGGTGTCGATGATGAAAATAGCCAATGATCTACGCTGGATGAATTCCGGACCCTTGGCGGGACTGGGTGAAATTACCCTGCAAGCCTTGCAACCAGGATCATCCATCATGCCCGGTAAGGTCAATCCGGTGCTTCCCGAGGCTGTGGCCATGGTGGCGGCCCAGGTGATTGGCAACGATACTGCGGTTACGGTGGGTGGCCAGGCGGGAAACTTTGAGCTGAATGTCATGCTGCCGATGATTGCAGCCAATGTGCTGGAGAGTATTGACATACTCAGTTCCAGCGCAGTGGTCCTGGCCCGGCATGCGGTAGCCACCTTTACGGTGAATGAAGAAAAACTGCAGGAAAGCCTTGGACAAAATCCGATTCTTGTCACCGCCCTGAACCCCATTTTGGGTTATGCCAAGGCGGCTGAGATTGCCAAACAGGCGTACCGGGAAAAACGCCCCATTTTTGAGGTTGCCCGGGAGAATACGGATCTGTCCGCTGAAGAGTTGCAAGCACTTTTGGATCCGGCAAAACTCACCCGGGGTGGTTTATAACCGGCCGCGTCATTCACTGTTGCTGCTCGCAGGGCAGTGGCTTGGCAGGTCCAGGGTGGGGTTTTGGTCGAAAAATCCCACCGGAATAAGGTGGAAACCCGCATATTCAACAGGCATGACCGGCCAGTCCTCGGGTCTGGGCACATGAGTCACGGCAACGGTGTGCCACATGACCAGGTCACATTGGGTGATATCCCGGTTTGCCTCGGTCAGCTCGGGTAAGCCACCCTGGCCCTGGTGCATCACGGTTCGTTGGCCCGCTGCGGAAGTTTCATCCGCCGCAAAGGGGGTGGCCCATAAATGATGTTGGCCAAACCCCGCACGCTTGACCACGATGGATTCCGGGGCCGCCAAAAGGCTGGGAGAAGAGCCGGGTAGTAGTTTGTATGCAACGGGTAAACCAAGGCCGTTAAGGGAGTTGGGATTGATCACCTTCCAGGTGCGGCTGGTGGCCGGGGATATGTCCCGCTGCGCATCACGTTCGGTCGTCAAATGCCGGCTGACCGCGGCAAACTGCGTGCCATGGGGGTTGTCCGGGCCAAGCGGCAGGGCCTGGACTTCGTTTTCATAAAGGCAATTATTCCCACCATCCAGTTCCCAGTCCAGGCGAAAGCAGAACAGATGCTGATGAACGGGGGAGGCTAAGCCTTCACCGATTAACGGCGACTGGGCTGGATTGTGTGTTTCCGGGGTGACTGCACTGACGCCAACAATTCCGGTAAGTTTAATTTCCATTTGCACTGTGCCGTCCAGATACAGATACCAGAAAAAGCCGTAGTCGTAATTTCCAATGGTAAATATTGAACTGATCACCAGCCGTCTGGAACGCCGCACCTCACTATGCTGGGTGGCAAAGTCAACATGTTTCCACTGAATGCCATAGTCTTCTTCATGCATACAGATGGCGTGTTCCACGGTGCGGATCTTACCCTCCCAGGTCACCTGGTGGATATCGAAGTAGTGAATTTCACCCAGGCAGTCACAACCCAGTTTTAAGCTGTTGACCAGCATGCCCATGTTGTACTCACTGGCATCCAGCACATGTTTCCAGGCGTGCATGGGGTCTTTGTCGCCATACGGCACCACCATTTCCGACAGGGCGGCACGGTAAAGAAGCGGGCGCTGATGTAAGGAAAGCTGATGCAGAACCAGGCCGTGAACCGGGTGGATGGATACGGAAAATTCATACCCCTGCCAGTTCACCTGGTAGCCCTCCACCTTAAAGCTGGGTCCGTCAGGTTGTGTAATCTCCAGGTTTCTCAGGTCCTGGCGGGTGTGTGTCTGGTGGGCAGCGTCAAAACGCCCGGAATTTGGCGGCAGCGGGATGGCGCCATGATCTTCCACCGCAGCCACACACCCCCTGGTCAGGTCAACATGGGCAATTAACCCGTGGATGGGCCGGGCGTAGCCATTGTCGGTGGCATCTTCTTTCAAAAAGGCAATACAACGCATGGCCCGGTGGCCGCTGGGGATAACTTCGTGAGCAAACCCGCCGGCGGGCCAGGGATCAATCTGCACAAGCTTCAGTTCTTCCTCGGTATCGACACCAATATCCCGGCTGCGCATGGCGTTTAACCACTGGTCGTTGGACTTGGTCAGTTCAACGGCTAAGCCAATGTCCAACATGCCGTAAGGGGCTTGGGCGTCCAGGCCCAGACGTAAGGTGTCCACAGTGCCGCGGGTGATGTTCACATCGGCCTGAAACCCCCCGTCCGGTGTACTGTCGGTACCCACTAGTCTGACGACCCTTGCCGTTGCGGTACCCGCTTTGACTTGGGCCTTGTCGGGTTCCAGCAATCCCGAGGAACAAAAAACGGCATCCTTGGCGGGGTGTGCATCGCGAAATATTGAAACGGCTTGGTTAAGTTCTGCCTCTGAGGGTGGGGCAAGGGGATGGGTGGGCATCAGTGGCGTCCTGGTGGTGTAATATCACAGGGTGAGCATATGAGGAGAAATGGCCGTATACAATAGGGGGTTTTAGGATTGCCATTGCAGATCCAAAGACCGCCCATGCAGAGCTTTTTACTGAAAGTGGATATAATATCCCAGGCTATCCAACCGGTCCGGTATGGCGTTTAACGCCATGGTTACCCGCTGCTGGCCCTCGTTGGGAGGCACGCGGTGTTCAAGAAAGCCGGGATAAAGGACCAGAGTACCCGCTGCGGCATCGGGCAGAACCCAGGTTTCACTGTTGGGATGTCCGGACGGCCGATCGTTTTTAAAGACAAATTCGCCTCCGCCGCTGGGTTTGCGGAATGCGGTTCGGGCGGATTCATGGGGGGTGGTCAGGTATACTATCCACGATATGGAGCTGTTAGCATGAATATGCATAAACTGCCGAGGTGTGCAGGAACAGGGCCAATGAGTGGGTGTTACCCAGGTATCCTCCGAACAAGGCCAGATCGGAATTGAGTCCCAGACTGACCAACTCCCTTTGCAGTGGGGGGAGGTCAGCGCATCACAATTGCCTTTAATGCCATACCCGACCGCCTGGATTCGTGGGAGTACAGTTTGCGCCCGTCGCACCAACAAAATAGCAACTCGAGATCTTTATGAAAGGAAAAGAACTGATATTTATACCCTCGTCGGTGATTTTGGGCCTGGCCATTGCCGGGTGGCAGTTTTCCGGGGCGGGGACAACTCCGGCAGCAGTGGGACAACCGGCTGCGGCCAGTGCCCGGGCTCAAACTCACGCGCCGGCAGAGGATAAAAACGTAACCGTGGTCACACCGCGTGGCCTGGCAAATCGTGATGAAACCGTTGTGGACGTCGAATCCATGGATGCGTTGGGATTAACGAGCTACAAGCAGTTTATCGATCGTGATGACGATTGGGATGAAGAAGAGGATCGGCTTGAGGCAAAGGAGAAGGCTTAAGCAGGTTGCCGGTGTTGTTATCCCTCTGATCGTTCGGGGTTTTCGGGGTTGTTGATTTGACGGATCCGGGTTTGAAAGTACTTAAGCTCCGCTAACAGCGCTTCAAAGCGCTGGTCCCCAAACTCACGTTTGTACAGGGCAAGCAGGGTGGCAGTTTGTTTGGCGGTTTTGCGCACGACAGCGCGGCCGGTGGGGGTTATGGACAAAATCGAGCGCCGGGCATCCCTGGTGTCGTTTGTTTTGCGGATCAGGTTTCGCCGGGTCATGTCCTTGATGATGCGGGTGACACTGGGGCCCATGATCATGGAAGCTTCCGCAGCCTTGGAAATTTCCATGGCGCCAATGTCGATCAAAACCCGCAATAGCCGCCATTGTTGTTCGGTTAAACTGTGTTCCCGCAGAATGGGTCTGATCGGCGACATCACCGCTTCCCGGGCGCCAAGCAGGGCAGCGGCAATACCGTCATTGTACTTAGGCAGTTGTGGGCCTGTTTTGCCGGTTTTCAAAGGATGGTCCTTCCGTTTGCAACGGCGTTTAATCAGGGTTTATCCAGGGGTTCGTCGACCACCCCGTGTTGCAGTTCTCCCACGCCATCCACAATGACCTGCACCGTATCCCCGGGCACCAGGTACCGGGGAGGATCAAAGCGGGCACCGGCACCGTTAGGGGTGCCGGTGGCAATGATATCGCCAGGCTTTAACTGATAAAACTGCGAGCAGTAGCTGATAATGTACTTAAAGGGAAACAGCATATTGGCGGTGGTGTCGTTTTGCCGTTCTTCCCCGTTGATCAGGGTACGCACCCGCATGTCTTCGTATTGTGCCGGGGTAAATTCATCAGCACTGACCATCCACGGGCCCACGGCGCCGCTATTCACAAAATTTTTGCCCTGGGTAACATTAAACTTGGCGTGCCGTACCCAATCACGGATGGTCCCTTCGTTCATAATGGTCAGACCGGCAATATACTCATAAGCCCGGTCCTGGGGTATGCGGCGGCCTGCTTTGCCGATGACCAGAACAATTTCACCCTCGTAGTCCAACTGGGAGGATTCGGGTGGACGCCACACCGGTGCACCGTGTACGCCAAGGGATTCCACGGTACGCATAAAGATACTGGGAAAATCCGGCGGTTTTGAACCGTCTTTATATTCCGCATTGCGATTTGCATAGTTAACCCCAATGCAGATGATCTTATCCGGGTTGGGGATAGGGGCCTGTAGCTGGACATCGTTAAGAGACAGAAAGTCTGTAGAGCGTTCAGCCAGTGCCGCAGCTTCGCCAAGTCGTTGCTGTGCAATGATCGTCTTCAGATCACAGCCGGTGAGCAAACCCAGATCCACAATACACGCCTCTGCCTTGACCTGCGGCATGGCACCCCAGGAATTTTTACCGTTTAAGCGGTAGCTCAAAAATCGCATGTGGAAGTCTCGGCCTAAAGGCATAAAAGTTAACAGGTTAAGTAATTGTATTCAACTCATTCTACCCATGGGGTGTATAAGTGGTGTGGATGAGTGCAAAAAGCTAAATGGCAATTGCCAAGACTGGGGTAATTGTAAATAATACTTAACAGGTTAATTTTTTACCGATGCGGAGGTGCCATGGACACAAGCCCGGGGTTTGCGCAAAACTTTACGCAAAACAAAGAAAAAGCCGGCCTATTCCTGCGGCGTTTTCAGGATCAGGTGACCGGGCATATCATTAATGGCGAAATGGTGGTTCCGGATAAAGCGGAGGTTTTTACCAACCTTTCACCCACCGATAATACCTCGTTGGGTAACGTGGTGGCCGGGAAGGCGGCGGATATGGACCAGGCCTGTGAGGCAGCCGCCCGGGCGTTTGTGCAATGGCGGGAAGTTCCGGGGGCTCAACGCCGGGAAATTTTGCACACTTTTGCGGACCACATCACTCAGCGGGCGGAAGAAATTGCCCTGGTGGAAGCATCGGACTGTGGACAGCCCATTCGCTTCATGCAGCAGGCGGCCATCCGTGGCGCCGACAACTTCCGCTTTTTTGCGGACAAAGCGCCGGAGGCGGAAAACGGCCAAGCCCTGTATCAGGCGGAGCATACCAACTTCACCATGCGCACACCGGTGGGTCCGGTGGGTGTGATTACCCCCTGGAATACCCCCTTTATGCTGGCTACCTGGAAAATTGCCCCGGCCTTGGCGGCGGGCTGCACGGTGGTGCACAAGCCTGCTGAACTCTCCCCCTTAAGTGCCTGCCTGCTGGCGGAAATTGCCCGGGACTCGGGTATGCCCGACGGGGTGTGGAATATGGTCAACGGCTTTGGCGAAGTGGTGGGCAAACGGCTTACCGAACACCCGGCTATTCAGGCGGTTGCCCTGGTCGGCGAGTCGTCCACCGGGAGCCATATCATGCGTCAGGGTGCGGATACCCTTAAGCGGGTACACTTTGAACTGGGGGGTAAAAATCCGATTATCGTTTTTGATGATGCGGACTTTAAGCGGGCTCTGGATGCGGTTGTGTTTATGATTTACAGTCTGAATGGTCAACGGTGCACCTCCTCCAGCCGGTTGTTGGTTCAAAGCAATATTGCTGAGGACTTTATTCAGGCGGTTAAGGCGCGGGTGGAAAAGCTGCGGGTTGGCCATCCATTGGATCCTGCTACCGAAGTGGGGCCCCTTGTGCATACCGGGCACCTGGAAAAGGTTTGCAGCTATTTTGATATTGCCCGGCAGGATGGCGCAAAAACCCTGGTTGGGGGTACAAAGCGCAAAGATCTGGGTCCGGGTAACTATGTGGCTCCCACATTATTTGTGGATGCGGATAACCACATGCGGATTGCCCGGGAAGAAATTTTTGGTCCCGTCTTAACCGCAATTACCTTTGATGACGAAGACGAAGCGGTTAAGTTGGCCAACGATACCGTTTATGGCCTGGCCGGTTATATCTGGACTGAGAATACCGGGCGCGCCATGCGCATGGCCAGAGACGTGGAGGCCGGCATGCTTTGGGTCAATTCCGAAAACAACCGCAATTTGCCGTCACCCTTTGGCGGTATGAAGATGTCCGGCATCGGCCGTGACGGCGGCGACTACAGCTTTGATTTTTATATGGAAACCAAAAATGTTTGTGTTGCTCACGGCACGCACAAGGTGCCGGTTCTGGGTACGTGATGGCTGGGCGCAAGTGGGGTTGATAAAATGAGTTTATATGGCTTACAAAAATTGTTGTACGAGCTGAATCGTGATGAAGACCTGCAGGCCCGCTTCAGGACAGATAAGGAGACGGTCTTGCGGAAGTACACGCTGACCGCGGAGGAATACAAAGCGGTTCAAGATGAAGACATTGGCCTGCTCTATATTCTGGGTGTAAACGGGCAGATTTTGATGCACTTTGCCGCCATGTGTGGTTTAGCCTGGCCGGAATATATTCAAGCCTTGCGGGATGCTTTGAAGGTCCATGGCAATGTGCGTGCCGGCATTTATGCCACCACTGATGGTAAGGGGGCCATATGAGTCTGGTATTTGCGGGTATCTGTTCCCACGGCCCGGGAATTACCGGCCGTAAGGATATGGCTGATCCGGAACATGTGGAAGGTTTGTATGCTGCATTTGACCGCATGCGCCGGGCTCTGGAGGCAAGCCGGCCGGACGCCCTGGTGGTCATTGCCGCGGAACACTTTGCCAACTTTTTTATGAACAATATGCCGGCGTATTGTGTGGGTATGGCGGAAGACTATCACGGCCCTATTGAAGACCCGGATTGGTTGGGTATCCCACGGACCCGCTTTCCGGGTGCACCGGATCTGTCCACAAGAATTATCCAGAGTTTACTCAACTACATTGATGTGGCTTATGCGCAAGAGTGGAAATTTGATCACGGCATCAGTGTGCCGCTGCACTTTTTGGTGCCACACGCCAATCTGCCCATTGTCCCGGTTAATATAAACTGTCAGGGTCCGCCGCTGACGCCGCTGCACAGGGCCTGGGCGTTTGGCGAAGCGCTGGGCCGGGCATGCGCTGATGTTACCGAGCGGGTTGCCGTTGTTGCCACCGGCGGTATTTCTCATTGGCCGGCAACCCCGGATTCCGGCAAGATTAACGAAGCCTGGGACCGGGAGTTTTTGCGCCGCTGGGAACAAAACGACAAAGAACAGTTGTTAGCCTATACCGACGCTGAAACCTATGCGGATGCCGGGCAGGGTGGTTTTGAAATTCGCACCTTTATTGCCCTGGCAGGCGCTACCCGGAACCGGCCGGCCAAGGTCCACTATTATCAGCCGATTCCCATCTTCGCGGTGGGATGTACCATTGGTATGGTGGATTTGGGCATGGTGGACTCGGGCACGGCGGACTCGGGCACACTGGATTTGCCTGAAGTGAATTAAACAAGGTCAGGATGGCATGGCGCATTTTATATTGGAGTATTCAACCAATCTTGAGGGAGTGGGATTTGAGCCGGTACACCTGCTGAAGCAACTGATCGATGCCGGGGTGTCCACCGGGGTATTTCCGCGGCCGGGATGCCGGGGGCGTGCGCACCCTTGTGAACATTATTATATTGCGGACGGGCAACCCGCATTTGCCTTTGTCCACCTGCAGGTGAGGATGGGGGCAGGCCGCTCGGCAAAGGAGAAGCAAGCCGCCCTGGAGGCTCTGGTTGATGTGCTGAATGCAGAACTGGCCGTGTTGTATGCATCGCGGGGGCTGGCCATATCCTGCGAACTGGTGGAGTTGCCGGAGTACAAAACAAATATCAATAATCTCAGGGACTATATGAGTGCTGATTAAACGGACGCGGACAGGTGTATGTTAAGCCAACAGGAGATTAAACAGGCTGCGGCTGAGTTATGTGCCGCGGAAGAAAACCGGCAACCCATCAAACCGTTAACCTTGCGGTATCCGGATCTGTCGCTGAATGAAGCCTACGCCATTCAGGAGCAGGTGGTGCAGAAGAAAATAGATGACGGGGACCGTTTGATTGGATACAAAATTGGCTACACTTCCCGGGCCATGCAGAAAGCTTTGAATATCGATGAGCCGGACTTTGGAGTTTTGCTCAACAGCATGGTCTTTGCTGACGGGGGAGAAATAGAAGCGGCTCAATTTTGTGATCCAAAAATAGAAGCTGAACTGGCCTTTGTCTTGAAGGACCGGCTGGCAGGTGAACATGTCACGGTGTTTGATGTGCTGAATGCTACAGACTATGTGGTGCCCGCTCTGGAGATTATTGCAGCCCGCAGCCTGCGCAAAGATCCGCAAAGCGGATATACCCGCAAGGTGGTGGATACGGTGGCGGATAATGCCGGGAACGCGGGCATTGTGATGGGTGGGCGTCCCATCAGGCCCACGGACCGGGATCTGCGCTGGTGCGGTGGTTTACTGTATGTCAATGGCGTTATTGAAGAGACCGGCCTGGCGGCGGCGGTGCTGAATCATCCCGCGAATGGAATATGTTGGGTAGCCAAGCGGTTTGCGCCCCACGGAGTAAGTCTGGAGCCCGGGCAAATTATTCTATCGGGGTCCTTTACCGCCCCGGTCACGGTACAGGCTGGTGATACCATCCATGCTGACTATGGCGCCCTGGGCGGTATTTCCTGTCATTTTGTATAACCTGTCTGCGGTGGGGAGACACCGGTAGATGAACGGAAGGTAGAAGAGGTGCTTATGTTTGAAGCTTATGCGGGTGCGGTAGCGGCGTTGGGTTATGTTGCGGTGCTGATGCTGGTCCAACTGGTGGTGGCGGATGTCGTGGGCATCCGGCAGCGGCATGTCCCAGGTTCACCGGTGGAAGCCAACCACAACAGTGTACTTTTCCGGGTTGGTCGTACCGTGGGGAATACCAACGAGAGTATTGCCATATTCATTTGTGCGCTGCTGTTTTGTTTTTATGCCGCCGGGTCACCCACCTACACCAGCTATTGCGCCTGGGGGTTTGCCGTTTTTCGCACCCTTTATGCGGTGTGCTACTACGCTAATCTGCAAACCCTCAGATCCGTGAGTTTTGCTCTGGCTTTGCTGTCTCTGGTGGGCCTTGTTGGGGTTGGTTGGGCGGGTTGACTACCTTGCCCTGCATAACCTGGAGCAATTTTTTCAGTACCCCCCGAGGCGCCTGACCTTGTTTGCGAATATCAATTTTGTAAGTCAGCACCCCATCTTCCTGGTCAATTATTCTGGCGTCCGCGTCCAGCAGAATTTTTTGCATACGCAAATTGCCGTTCAGTACTTGCGCACAAAAGTGGGTAACCCCGTTACTGCGCGCAATGGCGGACAACCGGCGCAGAAGAAGCTTGGCAATCCCCGCCCCGTGAAAACTGTCGGCTACCGCAATGGCGGGTTCCGCCGACCGTTCCGACACACTGGAGCGATAGTATCGCGCCACACCGACTATGGGGCGCAGGGGTTGACCGGTGGTGCTGATCATGCGGGCACAAATGGCCACATGATTTTGCGTGTCGGTTTTAAGCAGCCCGTTCGCTACAAAGTCCGGCAATTCGGGCATCGTGGAAAAAAATCGCAGGTAACGGCTGCGGGCGGATAAACCTTGAAAACCGGCGTGAAAATCAGCCCGGTCCGCCGGACCCAGAAAAGCCAATTCGATCTGGCGGCCATCCTTCAACGTGTAGCGGCAGGGTAAGGGTTTATGGTTCCTTTGCGGATTTGTAACGGGTTCTGTTCTTTCCATTGGGTACCTCGAACAGATAATTGTGCAATGCAGCAAAGCATATCAGATTCGGGGAACCGGGCAAAATGGCAGTTTTGTTAACTTTTTGTAGGAATCCTGATTGTTGCGGGTCGAAAAAAAGCCCGCGCCGTGCGCGGGCTTTGCGGTACCGTCCGGTTTAACTGCCGAAAGCGTATCTCACGGTGAGGCCATAGATGCGGGGTTCGGTCAGGAACCAGTTACGGAAGTACCCGGAGGTATCAGAGGTCAGATAATGACCGGTGACGTTGTCCTCGTCTTCCAGGTTACGCGCCCACAGGCGGCCTTGCCAATGTCCGTCGTTGCTTTCGTAAATGAATGACAGATTGTGTTGGTCCCAGGCCTCAATTTCATCGCCCACGGTGTTGAACTCGCGGCCGTACGAATCGTCCTGCCAGTAGTAGTCCCAGCGTGCGGTCAGGTCACCGGCAATGGCATCAATATTCCAGGTATATTGCACCCCCAGGCGAAAGGTATATTCCGGCGAATTGGGCAGACTGTTGCCATCCAGATCAGAAGGCAATCCGGAAGAGGTGGCTACGCCGTTGTTCTCCAGGAAGCTTCGGGAGAAGTAAGCCGGAATGCCATCAAAGGCGCCGCCGGTGTAAACCGTGCCGGGTACAGCGTTGCCGTTAACATCACTGAGTGCGGTTGGTGCCGGATTTCCGTTCCCATCCACTCTATTGTATGCGTCGGTAATCAGATCAGGGGTGATATCCGGCGCAAAAGCAATATAGTTGGTACCGGTCAGAGCTCCCACATCGATGTTTTTCAGGTTAACCCAATCGGGATCTCCGGCACTTTTGTTGGTGACGTCGACAGATTGCACGTCTTGCAGGTCGGTATCCAGCCAGGAAAATGAGCCGTCAACAGCCAGCCCCGGCAAAGCATCAGGTTGATAGATCCATTCCAGTTCGATGCCGGTGATTTCGGAATCGATATTCTCGTTGATGGAACTGTTATTGCGAATTCGCGTGGTTTGCAGGCCAACGTAGTCGTAAAAGAATGCAGAGCCGTTCAGCACCAACTGACCGTTCGCCAGGGTACTCTTAAAGCCTACCTCAAAAGCGTCCACTTCTTCTTCGTCAAAGGCAAAGCTGGTGTCGTCCTGGAAAATAGGGTCGATGGGTGGGTTAAACCCGCCGGGCTTATACCCCCGGGAGAAGAAGCCGAATAACATGATGTCTTCGGTCAACCGGAAATCCAGACCAATACGGCCGGTTACGGACGTCCACTCTTCGGTATCCGGGTTGCCGTTTAGCGTACGTACTTCGTTAAAGGCCGGGATGATCCCCACTTGCTGGGCGACCGCAATCCGCTCCGGGCTATAGGCCAGGGTTTCGGCGGCGGCGTCGATTTCAGCCTGGGAAACCCCGTTAAATAGTGCGGTGGCGATGTCTCCCTCAACATCCCCAATCATTCCGGCGGACAGGAAATTGCCCAGACGGCTCCAATTGCCGCCAATCAGCGGGTCGGTCACCAGACCTTCGATATTTGTTGACGCATCGGGGTGAAGGGCGGGGGCTGCCTTCGGACTGGCGGACAACAACGCAATAAAAGCTTGCTGGTTGACGGCGGATAGGAATGCATTGGTATCGTTAACAAACTTTTCGTCTTTGTTGTAGCGCATGCCAACCGTCAACTTAAGACGATCGGAAAGATCGAAGTAGGTTTCGGCGAATACGGCTTCACCCTCGTTGACGGATGGATCATCCACGGAGCCGGGAACGTTGAACATGGTGGGGTACAGGGGTGGAAAGCCCAACACTCCCGCACCGACCAGGCCAACGGAGTCCAGACTGTTGGCGTTTACGTAGTAGTCACCGCCAATGCGCTCGTTTTTGTACGCGGTCACACCCAACTGGAAGTTGAAAGGTCCGTCAAAACTGGAGGCGACCCGGGCCTCAACGGTCCAGTATTCGTTTTCGAAGGATGACTGGTCAAGAGCAAATAGACGGGTTCCGGTTCCCGGGACTGTACAGCCGCCGAATATACCCGCGGTACCGTCCTCATACCGGCAGCCTCTGGTGCCGGAGACATCTCCTCCGGAACGTCCGGCCGGGGCGGATGCGGGCCACAAGCCGTTCAGGCCGAGGCTGTCCGGCGAGGGTTTAAGCAGCGGCCCCACATCCATGTTGTAGTCCATTTGTTGCAGGTAGTCGTTTTCCTGGTATGCACCGATCACGCTTACCGTCACGGTTTCAAAAGAATACTCCGCACCAAAGCTGTAAATCTCCTCTTCGTACTGGTACACGGGTTCAAAGTCGGTGAACATATCGCGTATGTCCATGCCGGCGGGTTGGGGATGATCGTAGCTGACGCCGTTTACCCCATCCGTGCCGTCCGCGCCCAGGGGTAGCGTGTCCAGATTGTTAAGTGCAAAAAACAGCCCGCCGGTGGTTGCGCCCAGGTGGGGTGAGTCAAAGCCAACCCCGTTGGGTTCGCAACCCAGTGCGGGCAGTGCGGTGCGTTTGCAAACCTGGTTGGTGATGCGGGCCCGGTCGTCATCCTCGTCAAAGTAGTTGTACTGAATCCAGATGTTGCCGTTGTCGCTGAAGTCCCAGGCCCAGGTCGCGCGGATAGCGGTAATGTCCCGGCCGTCAATATCATCGTCGATATTGGGCAGACGGGAGTCGTCTATGGTTGAGATGGAATCAGCCGCTTTGTTGTCGATGTAGCCATCCCGGTCCAGCGAAAAACCGGCAATTCTCACACCCATGGTGTCTGAAAAAGGGATGTTGAGGGCACCCTTGAGGCGCTGGTGATCGTAGTCGCCCACCTCAGCGTCGATAAATCCGGATACTTCTTCGTAATCGGGCATTTTGGTGACCATGTTAATAGAGCCGCCGGTGGCGTTGCGCCCAAACAGGGTGCCCTGGGGGCCCCGCAGCATCTCCACCCGCTCTACATCAAAAAACTCCACGGAATTCAGGTCGGTATTCAACGGGATTTCGTTAATGTGGGTCGACACACCCGAATCCGCGTTGTGGGAAATAACCAGCCGGCCAATCCCCCGAATAGAGAAACTGGATCCGCCGAAGTTGGTGGTCGTAAAAGACACATTGGGAGCGGTCATTTGCAGGTCTGACGGATTAATAATGCCTTTGTCTTCCAGCATGTCGCCTGTCAGAGCGGTCACCGCAATGGGGACGTCCTGCAGACTTTCTTCACTACGCTGGGCTGTGACCACAACTTCTTCGATAACCGTTGCCGCATAAACCGCTGCCGTTGACGTTGTGGATGTGATCGCAAAAATAAACGCGCCCAGCCACAGCGGCCGGCGCAGTCTCTCCATATTCACCGAATATTCCCTCCAATCTCTGTTTATCGTCTAACGTATCTATTTTTCATCTAAGGCGTGTAGCCACTTATCACCTAAGGCCTGTAGCCACTTATCACCTAAGGCCTGTAGCTACTTATCACCTAAGGCGTGTAGCTACTTATCACCTAAGGCATGTAGCCGCTCAGCCTCTAACGACAGCGTGCAGGTGCTGTCCGGCTGATGAATCAAAAATCGAAACTTAAAGTCAGGTGCAAGGTGCGAAGGACTATAACGGATGTGATGAGTGGTGGAACAACGCTAACTCAACGCTAACTCAACGGGAGGGAATCTTTATCTTGTACTATATTGATGAAGTACTCTGTTGAGTAATGGTTTGGTCGGATAAGGGATTTGGTTGGAAAGAGTTTAGTCGGAACAGAGTTTAGCTAGAAAAGAGTTTAATCGGATGTTGGCGAACCGTTGCGCAAAAAAAACGCGCCCTGGCGGGCGCGTTTTTTTCTCCCTATAGGCCTGTGGGTCTATTCGTCCCCAAAACTGTAACGCAGGGTCAGTCCATAGATGCGTGGCTCGGTCAGGAAGTAATTTCTGAAGTAGCCGGAGGTATCCGAGGTCAGATAGTGGCCGGTTACATTGTCTTCATCCTGAATATTGCGGACCCAGGCCCTGGCGTTCCAGCGACCGTCGTTACTGGCGTACATCACGGAAAAATTGTGCTGATCCCAGCTGTCGATTTCATCGCCAACCGTGTTGAACTCCCGGGCAAATGAATCATCCTGCCAGTAGTAATCCCAGCGGAAGGTCAGCCGGCCGGCGGCAATATCCATGGGCAGGGTATAGGCGACACCCAGATGGACCGTGTGCTCGGGTGAGTTGGGCAACTGGTTGCCTTCCAGATCCGTGGGTAAACCTTCCACATTGGTGACACCAATGGCGTCCAGGAATGCACGGGCGGTAATCAGCGGCACGCCGGTCGCCGGATCAATGGCGTTGGGCTGATTGATCACAGCCCCGGCGCCTACACCTACGCTAAGCAGAGTGGGAATGGCGGGCACAATTTCATCCAGGGGGGCGGCATACAGGAAACCAATGCCGTTCATGGTGATCCAGTCCGGGTTATCTGCGGTGCGATTGGTGGGGTCAACAGAGACCGTATCGACAACTTCCGAATCCAGCCAGGAGTAGGTGAAATCCAACTCAAGGCCGGGCACACCTTCCGGCCGCCAGAACAGCTCCACTTCCGCACCCAGCATCTCCGCGTCGATGTTCTCGTTCAGCGAGGTATTATTCTTGATCCGCGCAACCTGTAAACCTTCGTAGTCGTAGCTGAAGATGGTGGCGTTCAGAATCATGCTGCCGTTGAGCAGGGTGTTCTTCACCCCAATTTCAATGGCATCAATATCCTCCTGTTCAAAGTCAAATGAAGAATCGGCTTGAAACTGGGGCGGGATGGCCGGGTTGGCCCCGCCGGGCTTATAGCCACGACTTAAAAATGCATACAATAGTGTGTCGTTGGTGATCTGCCAGTCGATACCCAGCCGCCCGGTGGTTTCCTGCCAGTCAAATGTTTCCGGGCTGCCGGACAACACCCGAGCTTCGTTAAATTCCGGTGCCAGGGGTACCAGGGCACTGATGGCCAGGCGTTCGGGGCTTTGTGCGGCGGTGGCTTCAGCCGCCGCCAGATCCTCACCGGAGGCGTACAGGTTGATCAGGTCCAGCTCAGCCCCGGCTGCGGCACCACCGTTAACAAAGGTGGGTGTGCGGGTCCACAGCGGATCAGCAACATTGCCGCCAACGGCTGTGGAGGCGGGGAAGTTCGCGTCGGTGGCGTTCCACAACACAGACGTGCTGTTAATAGACTTCTCATCGTCGTTGTAACGCAGGCCAAAGGTGAGTTTGATATCTTCGGTAATGTCGAAGTACACCTCGCCAAAAACCGCGCTGCCTTCCAGGAAGGTACCCCCACCCGGGGCGCTGAAGTTGTTAAAGAAACCCGGATACGCATTGGCACGGGCATCCAGAGCGTTGCCGTTGACGTAATAGTCGCCGGTAAATTCACTGTCGAATTGGGTATAACCCAACAGGAAGTTAAAGCGGCCATCGAATTGGGACTGGATTTTAACCTCATAGGTCCAGCCGTCACCTTCAAAGTTGGATTGGTCAAATTGAAAATCCTGGGTGAAACCGAAAGCCTGGCAAACGCCACCCACAACCCCGGCGTTGCCGTCAAAGACATTACAGGGGTTACCTTCTCTGCCCAGATCCCCGGGGCCACCCGCGGTAAGAGACACCGGCCACAGACCGTCAGTCCTGTAGAAGTTCACCGGCAGTTCGTTGCCGACGTCCATGTTGTAGTCTTGTTGGGTGAAATACACCATACCGTCAAAGTACCCACCGACAACTCCAACGGTAAAATTTTCGAAATCGTATTCAAAGCCGAAGGAATACTGGTCCATATCGGTTTCGTAAACGGGATCAAAGTCCGAGTGCATTTCCCGCAAGCTCAAGTTTTCCGGGCGTTCCCAGTTGAATATCCCGGTACCGTCGGGTTCCACGGTGTACAAACCCAGCAGTACATTGAGGACCGGACCCAGTTTGGTTGTGTTGTACGGTTGTTCCGAGCCGCTGCCGTTGGGTGTACAGCCATAGGTGGGCACAGGATTGGTGGTACACACCTGATTAGTGACCCGGGCGCGGTTGCTGTCTTCTTTCTGCTTGTTGTACATGACCCACAGATTGGCGCGATCTGTGATTTCCCAGGCAGCGGTAATGCGGTAATCGTATTGGTCCCGGCCATCCACCTCGCGATCCAGACTCCCGCGCAGGCCAAGAAGTTCTCTGCCGTCCGTACCAATCTGTCCTGCCGCCAGGTTTTCGGTGTAGCCGTCCCGGTCCAGGGTCATGCCTGCCACGCGTATGGCGAAGTTGTCAGCCAACGGAATATTCAGTGCAGCCTTGGCCCGAAAGTTGTCATAGTCACCGCCTTCCAGGTCTATAAAGCCGTTAACACTTTCAAAGTCGGGTTTGCGGGTGACAAAGTTAACCACACCACCGGTGGCATTTTTGCCGTACAGGGTGCCTTGGGGACCACGCAGGATTTCAACCCGTTCCATATCGTAAAACTCAGCCGTGTTCAGGTTAGGGCCCAGGGATATTTCGTTGGTATGAATGGAAACACCGGCATCACCGGTCGCAGCGGTCACCAGGCGGCCTATGCCGCGGATGCTGAAGCTGCTGGAGCCGAAGTTGGTGCTGGTGAAACTGACATTGGGTGCATTCATTTGCAGGTCAGAAACCGTCACCACTTGTTTGGCTTCCAACATATCGCCGGTCAGGGCGGTAACCGCGATGGGTACATCCTGGATGCTCTCCGCGGTACGCTGGGCGGTGACGATGACTTCCTCAATGGCGTTGCTGGCACTGTCTTCCGCTTGGGTCAAAGGCGCCAGAAAGATACTGCAAAACAAGACTGCCAACCCCATGCGGGGGGTTGTACTTTTATACGCGCGCAACCGTGCCGGTTGGCGCAACCTCTCCGTATTCACTGAATTTTCCCTCCCATCTCTCTCTATAAACTCAGTATCAACGTTGTTGCGGCCTCCTATAGCTGACTGGACACCCGGGTGTATTTGCACCACCCCTGTTGATACTGAACCCCGGGTACAACCCCTCCGGCTGAACCCATAATCTGCAACCAATAATATGAAGTTACTAGTTGAGTATTACTCCCAGACCGTACAGTAGCCTGCTTGGAAGGCTGATGCAACAATTTGAAACAATATAGTCAGGACCATATCTGAGTGTTAGGCCATGCAGGGTTTGTGACCTGAGCAGAGGTAATGTGCCCTCGAACGAGGGCACATTGGTCGGGTGAAAGGGCTATTCACCCAGGCGGTAAGTGGCCTGCAAGATAACTTGCCGGGGGCGAACGATCCCGCCAAACAGGTCCCGGCCGTCCACACCGCCGGGCTTGTCCGCCTGGCCGCCCTGGTAGTACTCATTGGACAAGTTGCGGCCTACCGCGGCAAATTCCCATTTGCCGTCAGCGGTGCCAATGGCGATCCGGGCGTTGTAGCGCCAGAAATCGTCCTGAATGGACAGCGGATTGTTGTTGGTATTGGTCTGATATTCGTCGGTGTAGATGGCTTCGGCGGCAATGCTGATGGTCCAGTTGTCACCAAGCTGGCCAAAGTAGTCAAAGCCCAAAGAACCCTGCCATTCCGGCGCCCGGGTGAGGGGCTCGCCACTTAAGTCCCGGGTTTCTGTCACCGCATCACACTCCGGGTCAACCGGCGCACTACAGGCGGCATTCGGAAAGTCGTCGTACTCACCTTCGTTGTAACCGATCTGGCCGCGCAGGGTCAGTCCCTCGGATATCAGGTACAGGGTTTCAACTTCGATACCTTCGGTGGTTGCCGTGGCAGCGTTGTCTACAGAAAACGAAGTGGTGCCGGAGTCAAAGACACTGATCTGAATATCGTTAAATTCATAGCTGTAGGCGGTGGCGTTAATGCGCAAACGTCCGTCGGCCAGGGTGCTCTTAATACCAATTTCGCCACCCTTGGCGTCTTCGGGTTCAAACACCAGCGATTCGCCGGTCGAGGAGGCGCTGATCACCGTATTGGTGGAAAATCCGCCGGACTTATAGCCGGTCTTATACGCGGCCCAAATGGTGATGTCGTTGTTGGGCCGATACGTCAGCGTAACCTCCGGAGAAATTTCCGTGTCGCTGACTTCACTGCGAAGCTCCCGGCCGGCGGCTGACAGGATGTTAAGCACGGCAGGTCCAAAAACGGTATGCACGTAAACATTCTGTTGGGTGGCATCCTTTTCGTCATCGGTATAACGCGCGCCGGCGGTTAATTCCCACTGATCGTTGATGGCCCAGATGGCTTGACCGTAAATAGAGTAAGAATCACTGTCTACGGTGGAAACACCCTCCCAGGTATTGCTGAAGCCGGTAACCGGATCAAAGCCCAGGGGGGCAATTTTACCGGCATTGTCCGAATCCCGCTCAAAGGTTTCGTAGAAAACGCCAACCATAAAGTTGAGCGGAGAATCGAGTTGGGTCAGAACGCGAAGCTCCTGGGTCAGGGTTTGTTGATCTTCAAGCTGTACGCCCAGCAGATTGTTGAAGTTGGTGCCGTCAAAGTTATCGAAGCGCACATAGTCATAGTCCAGATAGCCGGTGACGGAGGTCAACGTTCCCCAGTCAAAGCTCCACTCCAGGTTAAGGGTGGACAGCACACTTTCGTATTCACCAAAGGGGTCACCGTTGCCGATGTCCACGGAATAGGCGGCAGCCAACTCCCGGGGCAGAGAGCCGTGTGACTGTTCGCCGTTCAGGCGGCAGTCACCGTCAAAGTCCTGCTGACCCACACTGATGGGCGCGGGGCCGGAGCACAGGTTGTTCTCGTTGGTCTGGTAGCCGTCGTTCTCCATATCGGTATACAGGATGCGCCAGATCGCTTGAAAATTATCCGTTGGCGTCCAATCCAGGGTTAAACGACCGGCGAAGAGTTCCTCAGCCCCCAGGTCATTTGCGCCACCCGGGTAGTCGAAGGGCTCTACGGGGTTAAGTTCGCCTGCGCTGTTTTCCTGGAAGGTTGCGGTATTTTTTATCCAGCCGTCGCTGTCTGAGGCGCGGAAGGCAAATCTGGCGCGTAGCTGGTCGGTGAGTGGGCCGGACAACACACCTTCCACAATGGTTTCGTCCGCTTCGGTTTCAAAACCCACTGATAATTTCCCTTCGAACTCATCTGTCGGCAAAGCGCTGTAGGCGGAAATCACCCCGGCCGGGCTGTTTTTCCCAAAAAACAGTGCTTGTGGGCCTTTTAAAACCTCAACACTTTGCAGATCAAACAGCGCCTGGCGGACAATGTGCCCACGGTCAGTTTGCACGCCATCTATGTTAACACCGACACTTGCTTCAATTCCCGGATCCAACGAAGTGGAGCCATAACCACGGATCACAAAGTTGGCACCGTTACCTGAAGAACCCGGATACATCGCTACCTGATTGGCTAAATCCGCAATTTCCGTCAGGTTCGAAGCGCCGTAACGCTCAATGGATTCGGTGTCGAATGCCTGGATGGCCACGGGTACATCCTGTGCAGATTCTTCCCGCTTCCGGGCGGTCACTACAATTTCTTCCAGTATCGCGTCCTCTGCCCAAACGACAGTGGGCAGCGGGATAAGTAAACTCAAGCCGAGCAGGATATTGAGACCTGCCGGAAGTCGTCTCTTCAAGTTAGTCATCTTTGTTTCTCTCTCCAAATGGTTGACCAAGGGGTGCAATTTGCATTGCGGGTTTGGAGAATGCTTGGTCTACATTATTTCTCCATTTTCCTCGTGATGAACACTAACCAGGGTAGAAAAATAGTGCAAGTTCCAATTTTAATGGAGTGGTGTTTGGAAATTTTGACAGGAAACTTAAAAATGTAACAAGATCAAAACGTTTGGGAGAAAAACAACCAGGAGAAGATATGCCGGTACCCACCCAAAATGCCATATTTACTGTGGAAGGGCCCTGGCGACGGCCGCGCAACACCTCAGCCCATGAAAAAGGCGGCATTCACGATGATGCCACTGCACAACGCCTGGGATTCAGCGGCGGGACGGTAGCGGGGTCTATTCACATGGAACAATTTCCACCGTTTTTGCTGGCCCAACTGGGTGAAGCCTGGCTGGAAGAGGGTACATTGTCTTTGTACTTTCGCTCTGCCACCACGGACGGTCAACCGGTTCGCTGTCTGGGCACCGAAGTCCGGGAAGAAGAGGGTACCAGGCGCATGGGCGTGGGTATGGTGGACAACACCGGCAATCGGGTCATGGAGGGCACCGCGTCGGTGGGTTTTGATCCAACATCAGCGTTACGGCAAAAACTGGATCATGTCAGACCGGCAACGGACATCCGGGTTTTGCAGGATGTGGTGGTGGGCCGGTGGTGCAAGCCACTGGTTGTGCAAATACCGGCGGAGGCCATTGATCGGCAGCTTAAGGTCATCACGGAACCCATGGATATGTATGGACAGGCTGGACAACATAGCGGGCGCGTCCCGCCGATGACCACCCTGGTCCATACCCTGCGCCGGGTGGAGAGCCACATTGCGTTGACCCGGGGTGATTTTGTAGGGTTATTCGGCGCAATTGAAATTGCTTATCACCAGGGTCAGCCGGTGACCGGTAAAGACTATCTGGTTAAGGGGCGGGCTTTGGCGGTTGGGGAAAGCCCCAAAACTGAAATATTCTGGATGGAATCGGTATTGATGGATGCGGATACCCAGGCGCCCCTGGTCACCATGATAAAAATGGATCGTGTTATGAAAGCGTCGTCACCGCTGTGGGCCGAGAAGCCCTGAACGGTTGCTTTAAGGTTGTTAAAAGTCAGTTACCCAGCCCCGCTTTTGCGGCACTTTCTTTTGCGGCACTTTAATGGTCCGGGGGTAGTTTGCACAGTCGATTCATGGGCGTAACGCTGCCGTCCGCATATTCCCAGACTAGCTGTTCGCCATGACACAATTGAATTGTCTAGAACCACAAAGATAATGTAAATTTCAAAATAATGTAAGGCATTAATTAAACTTTAGGAGAATGGTTGTGTTGAAACTGCACTTTGCGCCAAATTCCCGGGCCGGCCGCATTGTCTGGCTGCTTGAAGAATTGGATTTGCCATACGAATTGAACCGCATGGACTTTCATCCCAAGGATCTAAAATCGGATGCTCACCGGGCACGCCATCCCCTGGGCCGGGTGCCGGTTTTAGAAGATGGTGATGTCAGCATCTATGAGTCCGGAGCCATTGTGGAATATGTATTGGAAAGGCACAAAAATGGGGGATTAAAACCCCGGGTGGATGCGCCGGAGTATCCGGATTACCTGCAGTGGTTCCATTACTGCGAAGGCATGGTTATGCCGCCGATCAATACCATTGTGGTGCAGACCATTCTGTTGCCGCCGGACCGGCGGGATGAAACGGCACTCTCCCAGGCCCGGCGACTGTTAACCAAGGCCTTATCTCCGGTGGATGAAACGCTGGCCGGTAAAGACTATCTGATTGGTGACTTTTCAGCCGCGGATATCATGTTGGGCCACGCCTGTTTTATGGCCAATCGCAGTGGCTGCGTCACTGAGGATATGTCCAATTTGAAAGGTTATATCGAACGCATCGCTGCCCGGCCCTGTTTTGATAAGGCCATTCATATGTAGCGGGTACAAATTGCGCAAGGTAGGTTGTAAGGAAGGTGCAAGGTTCCCGGCGGGGTAGAACCCGGGTTGTCTTGGCAGCCCTTGGACAACTTGTTGAACAGCGCCTGGGTTTCGGGCGGATGGAGATAGTTTCCATACCCTTATGTGCAATAAGTGTGAGCAATAAGTGTGAGCAATAAGTGTGTGCAATGAGTTTTTCCGCGGCCCGTGCTGGCTGGCTTCGCTGCGCGCGGCGGTTATCTGAGCGAGTGTGCAGCTCAGGCTCGACGGGCAATGTCGTTTTCCACCCGCCAGATGCGATCCTGGCCCCAGCATGCAAAGGGAGCAAGGTTGCCGCCGGATACCCGAAAACTGGGCACCCCCCAAAGATTCTCATCCAGCATGGCCGCTAAATTTTCCTGTAACACGGTCTCCCATGCGGCGGTGTTGTCAGTACCTGCCAGCTGATCGGCATCCAGACCGGCGTTGGCTGCAACCTGCCTTAAGCCTTTGTGTGTGGTGATATCCACGCCATCAACCCAGGCCGCTTGCAGATAGGCGGTCACAAAGTCCATACCCTTACCGGCGGCGTCCGCGGCGGGAAACAGCGCAAAAGCCCGTTTCACCGGTTCACCAATAGGATCCACAATCTTGCCCAGGGGGGCATTGTGAGCCCGGCCTTCGCGCCCGGCGTCACTGATGATATAACGCTGTTTTTCCCGGGGCGCCGGAATACCCCGCATCAGCATGGGCATCACCGGCCGCACTTGCAGTTGCACGCCACTGCGTGCCACCAGATCCAATACCCGCTGGTGCCCAATAGCGGTATACGGACTGCGCAGGGAAGGAAAGTACTCCAGCAATATATGGTTGGCATCCAACGCTGATGTGTCCGTGGCCTTGGGCTGCGGTACACAAGGGCCGCGCGGGCTTCTGGCAAAGCCTTCAGCAATCAGGCGGCTTTCCAACAGGCGCAAGCGGTCCAATCCCCAGTACCACTCACCTTCAAAATAAAACATGGCACCCTGATAGTGACCTAACTTGCGGCGCAGATGGTCCCCCTCCCTAACCGCTGTCTGGCCGCCGGTTGTCCTGTCCGTATCTAATGGCTGGTTGCGCCAGACGGCATGTCCAACCTCTACAGCCCTGGCGGCAAAGTCATCCTGCTTAAGGTGAGCGGCAAGGCGGTTATTGGCTTGCCGAACGGCATCTGCGGCGGGCGGCTTTCCCGTGGGGGTAAAGTGGGTCCCGTAGGCCTCCGCGATGTGCTGCGCGTCCAGCAGGGCCCACTGCTTGAAGTGGGGGGCACTGCCCTGGTAGGCGGGCCCGGTCTGAGAGACCAGATAGGGTTGAAACTCAACCGTGTATTGTTTTGTTAGCTCCGGCAGTTTTTGCACCGCCAGGTGACTGTAGGGGTCATCCACTTGATGAAAGTAATACACCCGGGGTGCTTGCCTGTGCCTCAGGCGGCGCCTGCGGGCCTTATTTCTGACTCGCTCGGCATAACCCGGGGAGGAGAAGTAACGGGCAAATACGGATCGAAGGTAGGTTTTTGGCTGCATTGGATCAAAGCTGGGAAAAGTGAATGATGCCGGTCCTTTGATTGACGGGCAAAGTGGTTGTCAGGCAAGGTTGCTGCATACGCAAAAATAATGATATACATTAAAAATAGCAAGTCCACAACGCCGGCGCGCCAGCTGGGTTGTCCGGCATTCCCGGCACACCCCAACATCCGCTGCAGAGAGACAAAAAAAGCTTGCTGGTGTGTTATCCCCCGGTTACCGGTGGTGTGTGTAGATTTGTCTGGCCCAGGCAATTGCCGGATGGTCCTTGAACTGGTTGAGTACCTCTTTTACTTTTGCGGGAATGGGTTCAGGGCGCTTCATATCCGGGTGATCAACTTGAGCAACCGGAGCGAGGAGGGCGGCTGCGGTCAGATCAGCAATGCAGAAACTGTCGCCCACCAGGTAGCCGGTGGCCCCGGTCTGCTCCGTCAGCCAATCCAGAAGTTCCCTGGTTTGGGCCATACAGGCGGCAATATTCCCGGGGTCGTCTACACCGTTACCCTTTGCCATCAAACCCCGGGCCAGGGGAAATGCCGCGCGATAAAGTACCTGTTTAAACCGGGACTTGTTCCCGGCAAACATGTCACACAGATAATCCGCTTCGTGAATGAGTCCGGAAAATAACGCGGTGCGTACCGCGGGGCCCAGCTTGATATCCAGGTTTGTCTGAATCGATAGGGCCTGTTGCCGGGCGGACGGGTCCGCGGGATAGAGCGGCGGATTGGGATAAGCGGTTTCCAGACAATCGATAATTGCCGCGGAGCCGGCAACAATCTGCTTATCCAGCTCCAGCACCGGTGTCTGGGTTTGACCCGACAACTTCTTTATTGACCTCATATGAGGCCCGGGCAGGTAGGTTTTGCGGTGGTGACCAATGCCCTTGAAATCCAGGGTCCAGCGCACTTTTTCGTTGAAATGGGAGTAGGCAAATTGGTGCAGTATCACGTTCACGGTCTTCCCCTGGCTATTAAATGTTGATTATCATATTATGAAATATATGATAATCAACATTTAAATAGGACGTAGTTTTGGCAAGGTATTCTCCGGAACATAAGGGCAGATCCCGGCAGCGCCTGTTGACGGCGGCGGCCGGGCTGTTTCGGCAGCACGGGTATGCGGGAATTGGTATTAATGATCTGTGCGCGGCTGCCGGTCTGACCCGGGGTGCCTTCTATGGCCACTTTGGTTCCAAGGCTGCGTTATTTGCCGCGGTCATTGGCGGGGCCCATGATTTTGTCCGCCGCCTGCGTAATCGCCCGGGTGCCACCACCCGGGAGCTAAGTCAGCAGGCAGCGGGTGTGGCCTGTGATTATCTGGCACCAAAAAACCGCAAGGCCGTCATCTCCGGATGTTCGCTTGCTGCTCTGGCCATTGATACCAGTCGTGCTGATGCCGGCAGCCAGCAGGCTTACGCCAGGGCGGTCCGCGCCGTGATTGATGAGATGCGTCGCGGTCAGCATGGCCCCTCTACCGATATCCAGTCCGCTCGGGCGGCCATTGCCCTGTGTGTTGGCGGGCTGTTGATCAACAACGCCTGTGGCGCTGATCCCGAGGGTAAAAAAGTGGCCAAGGCAGCCCAGCGCGAGGTCACGCGCTTGTTAACCCATGCAGGTTAACGCTGCCTTTATCAGCACCCTCATTGCGCCTGATTGTTTAGCGGTAAAAGATTAGGGGGTTCAGAGCGGGATTGGTTGACTTGCTTGCCCGGCTTTAACAATATCCTGAGTTTGTGCGAATGTTAGGGGAGCCGTTTGCAAACTCAATACCCAAAGTTTCTCAGGCTGTATCGTTGACCCAGGTCCAGTTCACTCTGGCCGGTTTGGCTGTCGTGGCGGTGGTCATTCTCGGGTGGCTATTGTTTGTGCGTATCCGGCGTCAACAGAATTCGGGGCTGAATCTGCTGTTGCGTGAACTGAGCGAAGAGACGTTGTCTAATTGTTTTATTCCCGATGGCGTTGGAGGAGAAATCCATATCGATTACCTGTTGTTGACCAAACACGGGCTGTTGCTGCTGGAAACACAGGATTTTAGCGGCTTGATATTTGCGGGTGACCGGCTGGATACCTGGAGTGCCACCTCCAAGCAGGGACGCATCACCTTTGAAAACCCAATTCCGGTATTGCAACAGCGTGCCACGGCGGTGGCCTTGCTGAGTCAGGATGCACCTTTGGAGGCCAGAGTGCTATTCACCAACACCGTCACCTTTCCCAAGGGTCACCCCAAGGCGGTATCGACGGTCGCCGGCCTGCTTGACGAATTTAACGGCATCGAGACGGGCAGGCAGGCCGCCGCTGACGCCTCCCTGTATACGGCCTGGGACAATATCAAGGCCAAGGCGTCCTATTCCTGATCCCACCCCCATGTATGGCAAGAGGCGCGGCAACAGCATTGCGGTAAAAATGATATCTGGCAAATTTATGTCATCGGGCTTAGGGTGCAAAGCCTCTTTTGGGACGGGGGACACGCATGCCCAGGTTGGATGAGAAAATCTGTTTGGTTACCGGCGGTGCCTCCGGACTTGGCCGGGGAATAGCCCAACGTTTTGTTGAAGAAGGTGCGCGGGTGATGCTCACGGATGTGAATGCTCAAGCCGGCCCCGGGGTGGCGGAAGAACTTGGCACGGTCTTCCGGGTCCACGATGTCAAGGAAGAGACGGCCTGGATGCGGGTGATGGACGAGGTTGTGGCTGAATTTGGGGCACTGGATGTATTAGTCAATAATGCCGGCATATTTTCGAACTGCCCGGTTGAAGACACCACTTTGGAATCTTGGCAGGAGGTATTGGACGTTAACCTCACGGGTGTTTTTCTGGGGTGTAAACATGGTGTCCGGGTGATGAAAAACAACCCCGGGGGCCCCCGGGGTTCAATTATTAATCTGTCATCGGTGGTGGGATTGCGGGGCCAGCTAGGGGGTTCTGCTTATAGTGCCAGTAAGGGTGGCGTGCGTCTGTTGACTAAAACCGTGGCTCTCGAAAATGCCGCTCGGCGGATTCGTTGTAACTCAATTCATCCGGGAATTATCGACACACCGATCATGGCGCCGATGTTTTCGGCGGCACCGGACCCTTCCGCCTTACGCCGGCACATCGAAGGGACACTACCCGTGGGCTATATGGGTGACCCTGCACATGATGTGGGGAATATGGCGGTATATCTGGCGTCAGATGAAAGTGACTATGTGACCGGGGCGGAAATGGTGGTAGACGGGGGAATGACCATTGGTCTGCCCGGCTAGTGGTGTATCCTGGCCAACGGACACAAATAAAAGCAGGAATGACGGAGAGCAGATGAAAAAATGGGGACCATGCGCATGTCTGATATGGATGCTGTCGGGTGTAGCGGGGGCACAGGAGCTGCCACTGGCTTCGGTGAGTGCCATGGTGGTGGGCCTGGATACCGGTGAGGTTCTTTTCGACAAGCACGCGGACACCGTTTTACCCATTGCCTCCATCACAAAGTTGATGACGGGACTGGTGGTGGTTGAATCCGGTGCAGACCTCGACGCGTGGCTGACCGTTGCGGATTGGGATACCCAACTGGCTAAGAATGCCTATTCCAGAATACGTTTAACGTCCCAGGCCCGCCGCAAAGACCTGCTGAAAATTGCTCTGATGTCCTCGGAAAACAGAGCCGCATACAACTTAGGCGTCCACCATTCCGGTGGGGTGAAGGGCCTGGTGGCCGCCATGAACAAAAGAGCAGCCACCCTGGGCATGCAAGATACCCGGTTTGCTGATACCACCGGATTGTCGGCGGAAAATAAATCCTCCGCCCGGGATCTGGCAGCGTTGTTGGCGGCTGCCCACCAGCATCCTGTGCTGCGTGAATATTCCACCACCCGGCAGCATACCGTTTATTTTCGCAAACCCCGATACAAGCTGGGTTATGGCAATACCAATCCGCTTCTGGGCAGTTCAAGGTGGGAAGTCAGCATGACCAAAACCGGTTATCTGACTGAAGCGGGTAGATGTCTGGTGATGGTTACCAGGATGAATGGCCAGCCGGTTGCGGCGGTATTTCTGAATTCCTTCGGCAAGCGGTCTCCCCTGGGGGATGCAGGCAGGGTCCGGCGCTGGCTGGAACAGGGTATTCAAAGTTCGGTGGCCACCGCGGCCAGGGCGCATGAGCAAAAAGTACGTGCGTCTCTGGGCTTGTTATAGGCGACCTTGGCGGCCGGCATGTTTTACGGGGGTGCGTCGTTTGCGGTATTGAGCCACTCAACGGTATCTCGATAAGCGTGCACCACGTCCGCCCAAGCTAAGCCCAGGTGCTTCAATTTGGCCCACGCTAAGCTGCTCCAGTTGGCTTCCTGTAGCTGCTGAGCGGTATCCAGCAGAGTGCCGATCTCCCCCTCGCGTTGTAACAGTGCTGCCTTGATCTCTTCGGTCAGCGGCAGGGCCGGAATCAGCTCGGCCAGGGGTGCATCAAAGTAGGCGTCGCAGCAGGAGAGTACCGCCACCATGTGAAAGACATCCGGCGGTGTGTGGCTGGCTGACACTTTTCCCAGCTCCTCACATATACGGGCCCTTACAGCGGTATAACGCTGTAATTCCGCGGGTTTTTCGTCAAGTTGGGTGAAGGCCATCAGGGTTGCCAGGCTGCGTATCTTGTTCATGCCCAAGCGGATAATCGCTTGTTTCACTGAGTCAATTCTGGCGCTGCGGGCGTAGGCTGTGGTATTCACCAGTTGCAGGATCTTATAGGTGAGCCCGGAATCTTCCATGATGATGGCTTCCAGGTCAGCGGGTTCCATATGGGTGTCTTGCAGGGCGGCGATCACTGCCAGCACAGCAGCTTTGTTGGGGCCAATGGTTTGGCCTTCAACCAGTTGGGGGCGTGCAAAAAAATAACCTTGGAATAACTCAAACCCCAGGCTTTTGCAGGCCTGAAACATTTGATGGGTTTCAACTTTTTCGGCCAACAGGGTGATGCCCTGGTTGCGGATATCATGCAGTTGTTGGTGAATGTTCTGGGGTGGAGTATCGATGACGTCGACTTTGACAATTTGGGCACATTCCAGCATTGGGCGCATGGCCGGTATATAGTCGTCCAAGGCGATGGTGTAGCCACGCTTGTGCAGTTTGTGTAACTCGCGGATAACTTCGTCACAAGGTTGCACGTCTTCGAGCACCTCGATAACCAGCTGACCCGGGTCCAGGGGTGGAATGTGGTAGAGCAGGTCCTGAGGAAAATTTACAAAGGCGGGCTTGTGGTCTGTGATATCAGCCAACTGGTGCTGATCCAGGGCACTCAGCAGCACACTGGCGCTGGCTGCTTCGCCACTGACTGTTTCCTTGCCCCGGAACAACAGCTCGTAAGCGACAACTTCTTGACGCAAGTCTAAGATGGGCTGTTGTGCGAACAGGACTTGAAGCGCATCGGCCATGTTCTAATCGATTATCCACTCAAACACCACTTAATAGTGTAGTTGCCCGGGCCGGGGCAATCCGCCGAGCGTGCTAAAACGTTAACTGTGTCTTGTACTTGCCAAAAACCTAGCGTTTGACCTTGCCAAACAAATCCACCAGCTCGGCAAATTTTTTGCTCTGTTCAGCTTCGTCGCCTGAAGCGATGGCCGCAGCCACACAACTGGCGGCATGATCTTTGAGGATAGCGTCTTCCACCTTGGAGAAGGCGGACTTTACCGCCTGCATCTGTTGCAGAATGTCGATGCAATAACGTTCGTCGTCGATCATTTTGGCAATCCCCCGAACCTGCCCCTCTATTCGATTCAACCGGCGAACGGTGGCCTGCCTTTCCAGTTTAATGTCCATACTTGCCATCTCCTGGGTTGTGCCATACTCTATGAGTATACCCTATAGGGGTATACTGTATAAGCCCAATGCAGACAACAGCGCCAGGACCAGAACGGGCATAGGCCAAAGCAGTTAGACAAAGCGGTTATAGACAAAGCGGTAATCGATAAGAGTGATTAAACGGCAGCGTGGAAACTGAAGCGAAACAGGAGAGCCAAATCCGGCAATGTGGTCAGTCCGCAACCGCCGGGTCGTGTGCAACCCCGGCAAAAAAAGTGGACCGGCTCCTGTGGGGTTCGGCTGCCGCCATCACCGTGGTTTATGTTGCACACCTGTTTTTTGCGGACACACTGTTGTCCATAAGCTGGCTGCACACCTTTGCCCATTCCGTATTCGAACTCATGAATACGGTGTGGTGGGGCTTGGTGATTGGCATAGTGATGATTTCCGTGCTGGGTCGAGTACCCAGGGAATTTGTCATGCGGGCGCTGGGCACTGCCAGGTCCGGGGAAGGGGGGTTGCCGGGTGTCCTGCGTGCCACGGCAGCGGGGGTGTTGCTGGATCTATGTAATCACGGGGTATTAATGGTGGGCACCCAGTTATACGAACGGGGGGCCAGCACCGGACAGGTGATCGCCTTTTTGGTCTCCAGCCCCTGGAACTCTGTGTCGCTGACCCTCATTCTGGTTGCTCTGATCGGTCTGCCGTGGACGTTGCTGTTTGTTATCCTGTCCATGCTCGTAGCCATTGTCACCGGTCTGATATTTGAAAGCCTGGTCAGACATGGCCGTCTTCCCGGTAACCCTAACCAGGTGGATCTGCCGCCGGACTTCAGGTTTTGGCGGGAAGCCAGGCGCCAATTCGGTGATTTGCGGCTCAGCCGGGCGGGTTTGCTGAGCATGTTGAGTGACGGCCTCAAATCATCGCGCATGGTTGTGCGCTGGATATTATTCGGGGTTGTGCTGGCCAGCTTACTTAGAGCCTTGCTGGCACCGGAGGTTTTTGCACAGTACTTTGGTCCCACGCTCATGGGCCTGGCGGTTACGCTGTTAGCAGCCACGGTCATCGAAGTTTGTTCCGAAGGTTCAACCCCAATCGCCGCTGATATCTTAAACAATGCCGGGGCACCCGGGAACGGTTTTGCCTTCCTGATGGGGGGTGTTGCTACAGACTATACCGAGATCATGGTCTTACGCGAGACCACAGCTTCGTGGCGGCTGGCTCTGTGCCTGCCGCTGATCACGTTGCCTCAGGTCATCATTCTGGGCTGGCTGCTCAACGCCGCGGCGGGTTGAGCAAACCGTTTGGACCAAGCGGAGCCTTACCCGGTTCGGGGGTGACTTTGCATAAATGCCTGAATCATTGCCACCAGGGTTTCCGGCACGTCTTCCTGACAAAAATGGCCAACGCCGGGTAAGGGGACAATCGGGGCGGTGGGAAAAATCTTACGAAAGTCGGCTTGGGCAAATTCCGGGTGAATGCCGAAGTCACAATCACCGGAGGTCAACATCGCGGGGATGGCCCGAACGGCATCCAAGTTTCCGGTTTCCAGGCCGGCCAGAGCGTATTCGATAAAGCGGCCGTAGTGCACATCCAGGGGAAACTGGATGGCACCAATACAGGCATCCCGGTCCGGGAAGGGTGCTGAGTAAGCCTTTATCCAGGTTTCGTCTACCGCGGATGAATTTTGGAAGCCGATGATTTTCATGACCGAAAGTACCGTAGACCCCAGCTCACCAAGAATGCCGGGTAAGGTGCCGGCTTCTTCGTGTTTTTCGATCCACTGAAACCAGGGGGTTTTTTCCGCGGGTTGGGGTGCGCCGCCGTAACCAAACAAGGTGTTCATCAAAAACAGGCGTTTGACCTGTTGTGGATGACGAATGGTATACGCACCCGTGATGGGTCCGCCCCAGTCCTGGCAGACGAAGGTAATATCCTTAAGGTCCAAGTCATCGATAAGTTTTTCTAGGTTCTCCACGTGGGTTTGTAAGGTATAGGTTCTGTCCTGTGGTGTTTCGGACTTACCAAAACCCATATGGTCGGGAACAATAACCCGGTAATCCTTAGCCAGGGGTGGAATAAAGTGACGATAGAGGTAACCCCATGTGGGTTCACCGTGTAGACAAATGACCACTTCGCCATCAGGTGGGCCTTCGTCCACGTAGTGTTGGCGGAATCCGGCGGCGGTGGAAAAATTAGCCTTAAAGGGCCAGGTGCCGTTGAAGGTTTCATCAGCGGGTATCATGGCGGGCTCCTTAGCGGTGTGAGAGATATCCTTTGAGTATATCGCCCGGGGGCCGGGTTGAGCTATGGTATTAACCTGATACGCGGATGGGGAAAGGGGAGATGGCCAAACGCATCATCATCACCGTCCTGGCTGTTGTCTTACTGATGGCGGGTGTTGTTTATTACCAGGTCAACGCGCGCCTGGTCAGGCTGACACCGGAATTCATTGCCGAGCTGCAAGCCACGGTGGCCATGGAAAACGAAGCGGCAATTACCAATCCGGCCCCGCAACCGGCAATCCAGCACCCGGCCAACCCCCTGCGCAATGTTTATTTCGGGGATTTACACGTGCATACCGCCTGGTCTTTTGATGCTAACCTGGCCGGTACTCGATTTGACCCGGATAGCGCCTATGCCTTTGCCAGGGGCGCGCCGCTCAGGCTGATGTCCGGCGAGCTGGCCCGGTTAAGCGTGCCGTTAGACTTTGCGGCGGTCACCGACCACGCGGAAAGCTTTGGCCTGTTTGAGGGGTGTGCGGATCCGCAAATTACACCGGCGCAGCGTGAATTTTGCGGCTTGTTTGACACGCCGTCCCTCACCGCATTTATGCAACTGCGCAATCAGGCCATCAGCCGGCCGCCGGTGCGCATGGACTTCTGTGGTGCCGACGGCGCATTCTGTCTTAAGCACGGCAAAACCACCTGGCAAAAAACCCGGCAAGCGGCGGACCGGGCCTACGAACCCGGGATTTTTACCACTTTTTATGGTTATGAATATTCGCCAATCTGGCCAAAGCGCGGTTCCACCCATCGCAATGTGATTTTTCGCAACCGTACGGTGCCGGATGCGGTGGTCAGTGCCTTTGAAGCGGCCACCGCCAGAGACCTCTGGCGAACCCTGGAGCAAACGTGTGTGGGTGAGTGTGCGTTCTTGACCATTCCCCACAACTTGAATCGCTACTACGGCAAGGCGTTTTCCATGGTGGACGAAGATGGTCATGCCTATACCCAGACGGATTGGGTGCGGCGCAGCAAGTACGAGCCGGTGGTGGAGATTTTTCAAGCCAAGGGTTCGTCCGAGTGTGCCCTGGGGGTAAGCACGGCGGACGAAGAGTGTAACTTTGAGCAGTTCTTTGCGCTGTGTGCTGATGGTGAACACGAGGCCTGTGCAGGTCCGGGATCTTATGCCCGGGATGGCTTGAAATTTGGCCTGAGCGTGGAGAATGGGCTTGGTCTGAATCCCGTGCGCAACGGCTTTATCGGCAGCACAGACACCCATAACGCCACCCCCGGGGATGTGGAGGAAGGTGATTATCGGGGGAAGAGTGGCGTTAGCGACGCCAGTGCCCGGAAAAGGCTGCAACGCCGCAAGTTTGGTCCGGCAGTGCCTATTACCCACAATCCCGGCGGGTTGGCTGCTGTCTGGGCGGAAGAAAATACCCGGGATGCGTTGTTCAACGCCTTGCTGCGTAAGGAAACGTATGCCACCAGCGGGCCGCGCATCCGCCTGCGCTTTTTTGCCGGTTGGCACCTACCCGGGGATCTGCTTGAGCTGGAAAATGCCGTCGAAATAGCGTACCGCCAGGGGGTCCCCATGGGTGGGGTGTTGACAGCGGCGGGTAGTCAGGCCCCCCAATTTTTTATGATTGCCCAACAAGATCCGTTATCCGCGGGCTTGCATAAGATCCAGATCATCAAGGGCTGGTACGAAAACGGGCTGGTTAAGGAGCGGGTCGTGGATGTTGCCTGTGCCCGGGGAAGTCCTGACAAAGTAAGTCAGCGTTGCCCGGACCTGCCCCCGTCGGTGGATCTGACGACCTGCGCGGTGGACTGGACGGCGGGTAAGCCGCAGCTTGAGGTGGTATGGCGTGACACTGATTATCAGCCGTCGCTTTCCGCCTTTTACTACGTGCGGGTGTTACAAGCACCCACCTGTCGCTGGTCAAGCTACGATGCCATACGGCTGAATCAGGCTGCCGTGGAGGTAGTCCCGGCGCTGATTCAAGAGCGTGCCTGGTCGTCACCCATCTGGTTGCCGGTCGACAAACAGCCTGTTTTTAACGGACGATTAGACCATCAACCTTCAGCCTTGGATGACGGGGTTACGGTGGCTATTGGAACAGCTCCCGTTGCACCCGGCGGAAGAAAAACAAACCAATCACCGCGTTAAATAGAATAAAGAAGTTGTGTTGAACCAGGCCAAAAGCGGACATCTCAGCCGGGTACTCGGGAAACAGGATCACCCACATGGAAACCGCCACCGCGCGAAAAGGACCGGGTACCGAGGCCCCAAAGAAAATCATCGGCAGTATCCCCAACATTTGCAGGTAGCCAAAATCGACGCCAAATAAGGCCAGGGCTTCGGAATAAACCACTACAGCAGCCAGCAAGGCCGGGGAACGGAGCAGGAGTATGGTCAGGTATTGGCTCAGGTCAGCTTCCCTGAAGGCATGGAATATGGGTTGGTCCCGCAGTTTAAAGTTCGGCAGGAATGCGCGCTTGAAATAGAGAAAGGCGACGGCAAAAACGGCAACCAGGCCCATGCCCACCCAGGGAAGGCCGCGAAATACTTCCGGGAGGTTGTCCCACTGCAGCGATAAACCGATATTAGCCCAGGCGCACAGGTACAGCAGCTCACACACCATAATAAACAGCATGGACGACCCCAGTTTCCAGCCCGGCACACCTTCCCGCCGATACAGGTAGATGGCCATTGCCCCCTTGCCAACCTGTTCGTTTAATATGGAAAGAATATAAGTGCTGGCGCGTACCGGCAAAATATCCCGGTATTTTACCTTTGCGTTAAACCAATTGATTACCCGCCACACAATCAGAGAATCGACGGCAAAGAAAAACAGGGAATAGGGCACCATCAAAGCCAACCAGGCCAGCCAGTTGACACTGGCAAATACACTGGCCAGATAAGCGGCCACGCTCATGTCCTGAGCCGCCGCCGGGCCGGCGATTCGAGTATATAGAAAGGCAAAACAGCCCAGGGTAATGACCCAGGGAATGGCCTGTTTGAGCCATCCGGATTTTGGTGCTGCTGGTGGAGGCTGTGGTGTCTGTGGCCCTGAGGCGGTCTGCTCTGATTCGCTCATGTTACCTGGGTAGAATTTTTATCGACATGGTATCACTGTTGCCTTACCAAGTCTGAGCGCACATCAACTCAGGCCTGGAACAGCAGGTGTGATAGGTGTGCAGGTATCTGTTAACCGCCGGGTGGATAAGCCCACTGTGTTGTTGGACAACGTGAGTTAAACGGCTCTGGATAAATCGATGCTCAGCGGGATTTGCCGGGCCTGCCTGGCCAGGTCTTCCAGTTCGCCCGGGTCTTTCAGCAGGCCCCGCAGAGCAAAGTCGGCGGTGCGTTTGGCCAGCCTGGCCGGCGGTTGCCTGGTCACCGCGCTGCTGCCCAAAATAAAGGTTTCGGTTAATTGAAAAACCTGTTCCGCCGCCAGCGCGGCATGTGGGACCACCAAACGGCCGGAGCGTTCTCCCTCGATGATCAGTGTCTGGTAGTGGCTGATCATATCTTGACGTACCCCCTGGGCGGGCTTTAATTCTGGTTTGCGCAGTTCCGGCAGGTAAAACAGCGCAGCATAGTCCTGGTCGGCGGACGCCACCACAATCACCTCCTCGTAAACACTCTTATACAACTTGGTTACCGGGTCAGCATCAATGTCGGCCATTTTCCGGTAAAACGCCAGCGATGGTTGTGCGGCATAGCTGATCAGTTCAACCAGCAAACCATCCTTGGAACCAAACAGATTAAACAGCGAAGCCGGAGATGCATCCAGTGCTGTTGCCATCATGCGAATGCCGGTGCCCCCATAACCATGCTCGGCAATGAGTTTGGAACACACCTGAAACACTCGCCGGCGACTGAGGTGAGGTTTGCCGTCGTTGCGGGGACGCCCGACCGGGCGGCTTTTTTTGGGTTTAGTTGTGCTGCTCATAAGCTGAGCTTAACGGGTTTTACGGTACTTGTATATTTTATATCGATCGTTCTAAATAATTGACTTTTAGATTTTCCGGTGTTAAAAAGCACTCCAGCAGATGAAACGAGGGAACCCACATGAACCTACCCGGCATTAAGGATATTGAACTTGAACGCGTCACCCAGCCATTGGAACAGGCGCATACCCTGCCCAGGGCAGCCTATGTCAGCGAAGACATCTACACCCTGGAACTTGAACAAGTCATGTACAAGAACTGGATACCCGTTGCCCGCCTGGAACAGGTGCCTGAACCCGGTTGTTATCTGACCCTGGACTTTTTTGGCCAACCCATCATGGTGGTGCATGGCACCGATGGTGAGGTCCGGGTCATGTCAAGTGTATGCCTGCACCGCGCGGCACCCATCGCCTCGGGTTGCGGCAAGCGCCATCTGTTCACCTGTCCCTATCATGCCTGGAGTTATGATACCCAGGGGCAGCTGATTCGCGCGCCGCTGATGGATGGGGCGGCTGACTTCTGTGAAAAGGACCATCAGCTGCCTCAAATCCGCTCCGAAATCTGGGAAGGTTTTGTGCTGATTAACCTGGATCCACAGGCGCCGGCGTTACAGCCGCAAATAAAAGGACTGACCGAATATTTCAAAAATTTCCGGCTGGCGGACATGCGTATTGTCAAAACCCTGGAATACGACAGCGGTTGGAACTGGAAGGTTTTGGTCGAAAATTTTATGGAAGCCTACCATCATATCGCCATCCACAAGCAGACTTTTGAACCCACCTATCACGCCCGGGATTCCCAAATCCCGGACAACTCCGGTCCTTGGTCAATCTTACACATGCCCGGTATGGAGCGGACCGGAGAAGATCCAACCAATACGGGTGGTTTCCCGGCCATTGAGGGTTTGACGGACTGGCAAACCAAAGATCTTTTTGCGGCGGTCATCTTCCCGCATTTTCTATTTGCCACACATGCTCACGGCGCTGCGTGGTATCAGGTGTCGCCGGTGTCAGCGGAACGTCTGCACCTGAAGATACATGTCATGGTGCCGCAAGCGTATCTGACTCAGGATGATTTTGATGCGGATGCAGCCGGTGAATTGGCTGCATTGGTACACGATGAAGATATTTTCGCCAACGACACGGTTTGGTCCGGGCTCACCGCACCCTTGACCCAGCAGGGCCGGCTTTCACCGCTGGAGAAAAGCATCTGGCAATGTAATCAGTGGTGGACACGGCAGATGACGGCTGGGGCTTGAAGCTTCAGCGCTGACAGGGTGTAATTGACGGAACGAACCTGTCAGATTTACCGGCAGCAACCTGCCTCGGGGTATATTTGGCGCAACGATACTTGGTGCGCGTTTAGTGGATTTTCATTGGGTAGCCCTGGGGCTGCCGGAAGTGACCTGGATTGGCCTGGCCTTTGTATTTGGTGCACTGGCCAGAATGCTGGGGCTGCCACCCCTGGTGGGGTTTTTGGGTGCGGGTTTTGTGCTGCAGGCCCAGGGGGTTGCGGGTAACGAACTGATTCAAAAACTGGCTGATCTGGGGATTACCCTCCTGTTGTTTTCAGTTGGCCTGAAGCTGAATCTGGGCACCCTGGCGCGCCCCCAGGTGTGGGCGGTGTCCTCAATCCACATGCTGTTTAGCGTTGGCCTGCTGGGTACTGGTCTGCTTGGGTTGTCTGTACTCGGCATTTCCATGTTTGCGGATCTGGATCTTAAGACCACCGCTCTTGTGGCCTTTGCCCTGAGTTTTTCCAGCACGGTTTTTGTGGTTAAGGTCCTGGAAGAGCGGGGTCAGGTGACCTCGTTGCATGGGCGTATCGCCATTGGCATTCTGCTGATGCAGGATGTTGCGGCGGTTGTCTTTCTGGCGGTATCCAGCGGCACTCTGCCATCTGTATGGGCGTTGTGTGTACCCTTGTTAATCCTGCTCAGACCCCTGCTGGCCCTTATCCTGGAGCGCATAGGCCACGGCGAGCTTCTGGTGCTGTGCGGATTTTTGCTTGCCCTTGGGGGGGCAGAGATTTTTGAAAGTGTTGGGCTTAAGGGAGATCTGGGTGCCTTGTTCCTTGGGGTGTTGATTGCCACCCATGCCAAGGCTGAAGAAATGGCAAAAGCCATGCTGGCATTTAAAGATCTGTTCCTGCTGGGGTTTTTTCTGTCGGTAGGTTTGTCGGGCAGCATCTCCACGGAGATTTTATTTGTTGCCCTTGCCATTACCCCGTTTATTTTTCTGAAATCGGCGTTGTTTTTGTGGCTGTTGACCCGGTTCAAGTTGCGCAGCCGTACGTCCCTGCTCGCGTCGGTTAATCTGACCAATTACAGTGAGTTTGGCCTGATTGTGCTGGCCATTGGGGTATCCAACCAATGGATCGGCGGTGACTGGCTAACCCTGGGGGCGCTTGCTCTGGCCTTGTCCTTTGTGGTGGCAGCGGGTTTGAGCAACTTTGTCAACGTGCTGTATACCCGTCATCGGCGGCTCTGGCAAAGGTTTCAGCGCAGCGAACTTATACATGATGATCAGCCCCTGGACGTTGGCGGGGCACGCATTGCCATTATCGGCATGGGTGGGGTAGGTACCGGGGTTTATGATGCTTTACACGCCAAATACGGCGATACCGTGGTGGGGGTGGACATCGACCCGCTCACGGCAAGGAACCAGCGTGCTGCGGGGCGGCTGGTATTTCTGGGGGATCCCAGCGATGCGGATTTCTGGGACCGGGTGCAGGCAACCCACAAGTTACAACTGGTGATGCTGGCCTTGCCCGCACATCGAACCAATCTGGCGGTTGTTGAGTGTTTGCGTGAAGCGTCCTTTAGTGGAGAAGTTGCCGTTACCGCCAGATTTCCGGACCAGGTGAGGGAACTGGAAGAGGCAGGTGCAACATCGGTGTTCAACCTGTACAACGAGGCTGGTATTGGTTTTGTGGCACACGTGGAAAACGATCCCGCCATTCTCACCGGAGAGAAATTGTTATCTTAGGCGGCGGCTGAAGGGCCAGCCGCGCCGGTCCGTTTCAGCGGAAGGTTAGTCCGCGGGCAGGCCCAGGGCGGTACAGATATCCGTTAAGACCGTGGTTTCTCTGGCTACCACACGATTGTCCGCCGCCATGGCTATTTCGGCGGCGGCGCGCACCAATTCCGCGTGGGTGCTGTTGGCGTTAACCTCGGCAATTTCGAGCAAAGCCTGTTGGCGGCCGGCCTCCGGGTCGCCCAGGATTGCACCACATATGTCCCGGAACAGTAAATCAACGGCACCCAGATCCAGGGGTGCAAATGTATCCTGGTGCTGACTCAGCAGAGACATAAATTGATTGTCCTCCGCCTTGGCCAGGTCCCCGTCCGCAACGGCGATTAGAGCAAAAGCACAGGTCACGGCCCGCAGAAGTTCGTTTGGAATTTCGTCGTTGAATCGTTTCCACGAGTGCAGGGCATAAGTATGTGCTTCGTCGGACATGAGACCTTCTAATATTGATGAAAAACCCCAGTGTAGCGCATTTTTCCCGGCAAATTGATCTACGAATGCCGGTATCTGATTTGAAAAATGGTTGCAAAAACGGGCTGCTGTATAGCGGTGGAAACACAACTTGTGTAGAAAATAGAAGCCGATACGATGCTGATGCTTAAGCGGCAATGTGATCCAGCTAGTGCTTGTAGCCGTGCTAGCCGAGGGCAGTAACGCCAATTTCCGGACAGAAACCAGCAAACAATGAAGGAACTTAGCCATGGTGCAATGGAGAGGGCGCAGACGAAGCACAAATGTTGAAGACCTGCGCGGCCGGGGTACACCTCGGCGAACCATCCGGCTGGGCCGTGGCGGCGGCATAAAACTCAAGAGTGGGATAGGCACCATTGTGCTCATTGCCGTGGTCTATTTTATGGGAGGTGACCTGGGCCAGATTCTGAGTTTGCTGTTGGGTGGCGACGCACCAGTTGTATCCCAGCATCCTCGCCCCACCGGCCCCGAAGGTGTTGGCCGCCCGGGTGGTGATACGGATGCTGAATTTGTCAGTGTTATCCTGGCGGATACGGAAGAAACCTGGGGGCGGATATTCCGCGAAAGTGGACAACGTTATCCGGAACCCAAACTCACCTTATTTCCGGGTGCGGTCAATTCCGCATGTGGGTATAACACCGCGGCGGTGGGTCCCTTCTATTGCCCGCCGGATCAAAAGGTGTACTTAGATCTCAGTTTTTTCCAGCAATTACAGCAGTTGGGTGCGCCGGGGGACTTTGCTCAGGCTTATGTCATCGGCCATGAGGTTGGGCATCATGTACAAAATGTCATGGGTGTTCTGCCCGCGGTTGCACAACAAAAACAGAGGTTGTCGCAAACCGGGTCCAACCGCTTACAGGTATTGGTGGAACTGCAGGCGGACTGTTTTGCCGGAATCTGGGCCCACCATGCCCAGGCGCGCCGGGATTTGCTTGAGCCCGGAGACCTTGAGGAAGGGTTGAGGGCAGCGGCATCGATTGGTGATGATACCTTACAGGCCAGGGCCGGCCGGGCGGTGCGTCCGGAATCGTTTACGCATGGGTCTTCCGCGCAAAGGGTGGAGTGGTTCAGACGTGGATTTGACAGCGGTCAAGTGGGTGCCTGCGATACCTTTGCCGCTGCGGGTGTGCAGCTTAGTGGGGTTGACCTTAAGGCCCGGGCAGCAGACGGAAACGGGCGGGATGCGGTTCGCCTGGCCTACAAAAAACGCCAAAGTGATGTGCTTGTCCGTGGCGAAGGCGTGGTATTAAAGATACTTCCCGACGATCTTAAGGGTTCGCGTCATCAGAAATTTATTCTGGATTTGGGCAGGCGGCACACTTTGTTGGTGGCTCACAATATCGATCTGGCGGACCGGGTGGCTAATCTGCGTGAAGGTGACACGGTATATTTTGCGGGAGAGTACGAGTGGAATGCCCAGGGCGGGGTCCTGCATTGGACCCACCATGACCCCGCCGGACGCCATCCCGGTGGATGGCTCAAACATCGGGGCGTAACCTACCGTTAAGGGATCAGTGGGCGCCGCCGTCCACCCGGATGGCGCCACCGGTGGTGAACGTGCTGGCATCCCCGGCCAGGTAAAGTGCGGTGCCGACAATTTCATTGGGTTGACCGCCGCGATTTAAGGCAATGCGGGTACGCGCCCGCTCCTCAAACTGTTCCATATCCCAGGCTTCGGAAATATCCGTAAGGAAGGGGCCCGCCACGATACTGTTAACTCTCACCTTGGGACCGAAGGCGTAAGCAAAAGAGCGTGAAAGATTGTTTAATCCGGATTTGGCGGCGCCATAAGGTTCTGCATTGGGTGATGGGTTTTGTGAAGCTGTGCTGCTGATGTTGATGATGCTGCCGCCGTCACCTTCGGCCATGCGTTCGCCGATCAGCGCCATCAGACGGAAGGGACCTTTCAGGTTGACGCTGACGACTTTGTCAAAAAGTGCCTCGGTGACGTCGCTTACTTTGTCATAAAGGGGGGACATGCCGGCGTTGTTGATCAGAATGTCAACTTTTCCAAATTTCTGATATGCCGCGTCCACCAGACCCTCAATTTCGTCCCAGTGGCCCACATGACAGCCGTAGGCCAGCGCCTTGCGTCCCAGCTTTTCAATTTGCCCGGCTACCTCGTCACACGCTTCTTTCTTTCTGCTGGTGACAATGATATCAGCGCCGCGTTCCGCCAGCGCCAAAGCCATTTCTTTACCCAACCCCCGGCTGCCTCCGGTAATGAGTGCCACCTTGCCGGTAAAGTCAAATAATTGATCGGTCATAATTTCCCCACGCGTTGTCTTATTTATGCTACTGGACGGTCAGCGGTTTTGCCGCGGCTTGCCGTTTGCCTCGACGGTAAAAGTTTGCTCAGGGCTCCATTTCACGACAACCGATTCAAGTTGTAAACCTTGGGACCAGAACAACTGTACTAAATCCTGCATTGCGCCAATTAGGAGATCCTGGTCTGCATCGGCACCCGGCACCGGTTTGCGGGGCCGGATGCGGGCAATCATGGTGTCGTCTTTCACTCTTTTCAATTGATTTGTCTCTTGGTCTCTTATTTTGTCTTTGTCTGTATTTGTATTTCCGGTGGCAGGTGGTTTCGGCATAACTTTACCTTATAGCGTATAGTAACAGTTAGTATTGTATGCCAAACAGTAACCTGTTTTAACCAAATCTTATTAGTGGGTAGGGGGTGATGACATCTGCAAGTATGTTTGAACAGTATCAAAGGAAGCGCTAAATTGAGCGCGTAAAACTGGGAGTGAGAACTATGCAAGCTGAAGAATTGGATCCGGAAGTCCTTAAACGTTACGCATTTACGGTTTGGAGTTATAAACAGGGCGAAATGGTTTCGCTGATGATCCATATTGGAGATCGCCTGGGGTTGTACCAGGCGCTGCGCGGTGAGGGGCCAATGACCGCCCGGGCCCTGGCCGGGAAAACCGGTTTGCAGGAACGGTGGCTGCTGGAATGGTTAAAGGGGCAGGCGGCCGCGCGCTTGCTCAACTATCACGATGGTGACCGGTTTGAATTAACAGATATCGGCGCCGCGGTGCTGGCGGACGAACTGGAAAGCACTGCATTTGCCGCCGGCGCCTTTTCGGGACAGACGCCCCCGGAGACCGTGGACAAGCTTGTGGACGCCTTCAAAACCGGCATTGGCTTGTCTTATGAGGATCTGGGCCCAAATGCCGCCCATCGTACCGAACGTATGCTGGGGCCGTGGACCCGGCGGGAACTGATCCCCAACATACTGCCGGCCTTGGACGGCGTGGTGGAAAAACTGTCCAAGGGTGCGGTAGCGGCGGATGTGGGCTGTGGCGGCGGTATAGCGCTGACCACCATGGCTCAGGCTTTTCCCAAAACACAGTTTCACGGTTATGACCCCAGCCGCCATGCTATCGAGCGCTGCAGGGAGAAGGTCACCTCCCTGGGTTTGACTAACGTTGAACTTCATGTTGCCGGCGGCGAAGCGCTCCCTGCAACACCAACCTTTGACTTCCTCATTACCTTTGACTGTATCCATGATATGACTCAGCCCGGTAAAGTTATTGAGTCTATACGTGGATGTATGCAGGAGGATGGCACCTGGCTGATCAAGGACATTCGCAGCGCTGCGGACTTTAAAGAAAATATGCGTAATCCGCTATTGGCGATGTTTTATGGATTTTCCGTTTCCGCCTGTATGTCCTCCGCACTGTCCGAGCCGGGTGGCGCGGGCTTGGGAACCTTGGGCTTTAATCCCCAGGTGGCCCGGGACATGGTCACCGCGGGAGGATTCAGCCGCTTTGTGGAGCATGACTTTGCGGACCCCAGCAACCTGTATTATGAAGTCAGGCCCTAGCCACGGACAGCTGTGAGGCAGACGCTTAGTCTTTAGCTTCTGCCTCGTGTTTAGGGCCAATCTCCTCAAATACCCAGATACGCCCGGTCTGCCTGTTGAGGCTGCTGCTTTGCTGTCTTTTGTGGCGGCCCTGGTTCAGATCGTCCAGGACAGCTTCAGCGCTGTCTGCTTCAGCTTCGTAAACGGCCAGGTACGGCAGCGGGCAATCTTCCCCGGCTTGGGCGGCCAGCTTAAAACGCTGGGCGCTGAGCAGTTGCGTGGTGTCTAACACTTCACCCAGGTGAAGATTTTCATAATAGTCGTTGTATTCATCTTCATTGCCTTGCGTGGGTTCGGTAAGAATAAGGACCAGATGTTTTTTGGGCATGGCTATTCCCTCGTTCAGGAAAGTTCAGGAAGGTTCAAGAAAGGTCAGGACGGTGGGTTGACTGGAATCAGTTGACCGCACCACTTGCATAGGCATTGGCAATTTCTTCATCACTTAAGCCCATAATTTGGCTGAGCACCTCAAAACTGTGCTGGCCCAGGGCCGGTGCGGGTCCCCTGGGTCCGTTTTGGTAACCGCTGATCGTATATTGGTGACCCGTATAAGGAATGCGCCCCATCTCCGGGTGCTCAAAGTAGCGGTAAAAGTCCCGGTGGGCATATTGGGGGTCCTGCAACAGGTCACTGCTGCGCTGCACGATACCGGCAGGTACGTTTGCAGCTTGCAGTGTTTCCATCACCTGCCTGGGGGTGCGTGACCGGGTCCACTGGGCAATGGCTTGATCAATTTCTTCGTGGGCCGCCTGGCGTTGCTTATTGGTGCTCAGCCCGGGGTCCTGGGCCAGATTGTCCAACCCCATGGTTTGACACAACGTCTGCCACTGCTCATCTGTGTCAATTGCAATGGCGCACCAGTGATCCGGGGTGGCATCGTTACCGTCCCGGGGCGCTGCACAAGGGTAACAACCCTGGGGCGCGGCGTACCGGTCTCGATTGCCCATTCGAGTGTATTGGGTACCTTGTGCTTGCAGGTCCATGAGCTCCGGGCTTAAAAAGTGCAGGGCGGCTTCAATTTGTGCAAGGTCGATAAAACACCCTTCGCCGGTGCGCCGGCGGTGGTCCAGGGCCGCACCCAACAAGGTAGAGACAAAACGCGGCGCAATGGTATCGGTGTAGGCGACCCACGGGCCGCTGGGTTCCGCGTCGGGCCAGCCGGTAATTTCGTAAAATCCGGCGATGGCTGCGGCGTGATAGCCGTAGCCGGCCAGGGCCTTGGCGGGACCTGTCTGGCCCATCAGACAAGTGCTGACCATGATCAGGCCGGGGTTGAGAGCGCTAACCTTTTCGTAAGTCAGCCCCATCCGCTTGATGGCACCGGGGGCAAAACTTTCGATAAATACATCGCTTGTACTGATCAGTTTGACGGCCAGCTCAATGCCTTCAGCTGATTTCAAGTCAAGGGCTAAGCTTGACTTAGAGGTATTAAAGTCGCCAAAAAACTGCGAGCGGTCGATACCGGGTTCATTGTCCTTAAACGGGCCGTTGCCGCGCAGCACATCGGGCCGGTTTGCGGATTCAATACGGATCACATCCGCGCCGTGATCTGCCAGATACTTGGCCGATATGGGCCCAACCCCAACCCAGCTGAAATCGGCAACCTTGATGCCGGCAAAAGGCAGTTGGTCGCTGTCCCGCGGACTGTCGGGAGTGGTTGGTTGACTTGTCAGCGCACGGACTTCATGTTCGTGCTGGTTAAGCCCGGGTGCCGGTTGCCGGATGGATAAGGCATCACTGGAGAGCTTTGCCCACAACCCCGGTGCTTTTACCTGGTGGTTGGCTAAATCGATGGTATGCCAGTACTCCCTGATCTGCATATGATCCAGGGCTAAAAGCTCCGGCAGGGTATTTACCGGGGCAATGGTCATATCCTTTTCCAGGCCGAGTTCAAAAAGCTCCTGTTTGCTGTGTTTGGCAAAGTAGCTGCGGCACAGCTCAGTGCCCTGGGCCAGATTGACGGGTTTAGCGTCGGGTTCCGGAGCATTGAGGTCATAAGCCTCCCAGTCCACATCCAGGTAAGATGCCGGGGCAAGCCCTGCATCGATCATATGTGGCAGACAGCCGCATATAACCTTTGAATAGGGTAGGGCAATCACGTAGCCGTCAGCAGTTGGGTGTTGTATTTCGGCACGCATGCGGGCGGTATTCACGGTGGAGCCTGCGCGTTCGAAGTTAAAGCCCTGGATAGCGTGGGCAGACATGGCATTCAGGGTGGTCCAGGTCATCACTGCCTGGGCCGAAACGTCGACAAATTGTGCAGCGTTGCTGTGCTGGCGGCGGTGCAGGGCAACCATGGCTCCAGCAGCGGCTTCAGCTCCGGCATGACGCCAGACCTGGTGCACCGACACCCGCACTGGGGGGCGTCCGACCATACCTTGCAGGGCTACCGGGCCACCCATGGCGGCCACAACCAGGTCATTTGCCGCATAGTCCGCATAGGGGCCGGTACTGCCAAAGGGTGATATCTGGATGTAGATAATGTGCGGGTTGATGGCCTTAGCTTCAGCAAAATCGATGCCATACACCAGGGCCGGTGATTGGGGCGCGGAAGTAAACAAAAAGTCGGCGCGCTGAATCAGATCAGCCAAGGTCTGAGTGTCCGCCGCCTTGTCAGGATCAAGGACAATGGAGCGTTTATTTCGATTGTAGGCTGCAAACTGCAGGCTGTGAGCATTGTCCAGCATGGGTCCGCGTTGTCTGGCGGTGCTGCCGCCGGGGGGCTCAACCCGGATCACGTCTGCTCCCATGTCAGCCAGTAACATGGGCCCCAACTCGCCCCGCTCGTCGGTCAGATCCAGTACAATATATGGGCTAAGCACGAATGCCCCCTCTTTGCGGGCCGCTTACGGGGGGGTGATCTCCCAACAGCAACAACATAAGTTCTCCCTCAACTTAAGGGCTATCTTATACTAAATTGTGTTGGGTCGACACGGCCTGTTTGTTGGCTTTTTGTTGATCCTTGCCCGGCCCCGCGCATCCGGCGCGACAGTGTTGGGGTGCGCAGGTTCAAGCCAACCTGGGCGTTGTAGCCCAGGTGAGCGTGTTCGGGTTGTTACGTTCAGGCCTACTTAGGGTGCAGTATCACCGGCACCTCGGCGATGCCACGAATAAAGTTGTTGGGCAGCCGGGTGACCTCACCCACCAGTTCAACGTTTTTGAAACGCTTGAGAATTTCTTCCCACAATATTCTTAATTGCAATTCCGCCAGCCGGTTACCCATACAACGGTGAATACCAAAGCCAAAGGCGACATGGGAGCGGGCGTTGGGCCGGTCGATAATGAGTTTGTCCGCGTCGGGGAAAATACTTTCATCGCGGTTGCCTGACAGGTACCACATAATGACCTTTTCACCGGCCTTAATTTTTTGTCCGCCAAGAATAAAATCCTGTGAGGCGGTACGGCGCATGTGAATCACCGGTGTCTGCCAGCGCACCATCTCCGCCACCATGTTGGCAACCAGATTGGGATTTTCTTTGAGTTTGGCGAATTGTTCGGGAAACTTATTCAGGGCAATGACCCCACCGCTGATACTGTTGCGGGTGGTGTCGTTGCCGCCGACAATCAATAACAACACGTTACCCAGAAATAACATGGGGTCGTTGATCATGTCCTTGGTGTCTTCGCCGTGGGCCAGCATGGAGATGAGGTCAAACTTGGGTTCTGCGGCGGCACGGTCGTGCCATAGTTGCATGAAGGTACCGGCGCATTCCATCAGGTGGGCCTTGCGGGTTTCCATGTCGATCTCGTCGTCCCCGGTAAGCTCGGGCACGGCGGTGGTCAGGTCCGACCAGAAAATCAACTTACTCCGGTCTGCGTACGGGAAGTCGAACAGGGTGGCCAACATGCGTGCGGTAAGTTCAACGGAGACCTCCTGCACCCAGTTGAACGGCTCCCCGATGGGCAGGTTGTCCAGAATGTCGGCGGCACGTTCGCGGATCAGCGGCTCGAACTGTTTTAAGTTGGTGGGTGCCACCGAGGGGGCCACGGTCATCCGCTGTTGGGTGTGTTTTGGCGGGTCCATGGAAATAAAGTTTTCAATCGCCACCTGATTTTCATCGTCTTCCCGGGGATCCGGGATGGCAATACCGCCAATTTCAGACGAAAATACTTCGTGGTTGGTATCCACCTGTTTAATCAGGTCGTGTGTAGTGACGGACCAGAATGCACCGTTTGGACTATCCGCCAGATAGTGCACCGGTGCTTCCCGGCGCAGGCGGGCAAAGTAGGGCTGCCAGCAGTCATCCCGGTATAAACCCGGTTCACTGACGTCAAGCTGGTCCAGGGGGATATTGTCTACATCTACGTTCAGGGCTTCGCTCATGATTCTCTCCAACATGCTGTTCGACTGATATCTGCCGTAAGGTATTTACCATCATTACAATGTAAATGGAAATTGTCTCTAAGGCCGTGTTTTATCCATTGTGACCTTTGCGTTTTTCCCACCGCAGGACTACCCGCCGGAGGACTGTCTTGGCCGGGATGCCGGTACGATATCAATTTCGTCATCCTTAAGCGGGGGCCGGGTTTTGCGTCGAGCCATGGCGGCTTCAATAAAGGGCGCCAGCCGCTCCGCTTTTTCCGCTTCACGGGCTTCGCGTCCTTTAGCAAAGTCATCCAAAACGTCTCTATTGAAACGCTCCAGACTCTCACAGATGTGCTCATGCTTGTTCTTGCCGCCTTGTTGCAAAAAGATCACCTGATCAACCCCGCCATCAGCAAACCCCTGCATGTGTTGCCTGAATTCGGCAGGGGTGCCAATCCCGGGGGAGCGCGTCATGCTGCGTTCGGGATTAGCCTCACGGCCGCCGTACGCGGTGTCCTTAATATCTTCCCCGGCGGCCTTGGCCGCCTTGCGCGCCTGGAATTTGTCCCAAAGTTGACTGCGGCCGGGCAGGACATCATCGGTAACCAGGGCGCCAATGGCATATTCAAAAAAACGGAACCCGTCTTCCCCGCGCCGGGACGCCTCCTCGTGGTCGTCATGCAACGAAAAGGCAGACACCATGGCAATATTGGCATTAACGGTATGGCCAAGGGGGATACACTCATCAGAGCATATTGTGTCGTAGTAAACCTTACTCCAGGTTTTGGCTTCTTCAGGGTCCAAAAAACTGAAGGCTAAAACCCCCAAGCCGTTTTGGGCAGCCACTCTGATGGTGTCGCGGTTGGTGCAAGCCATCCACATAGGCGGGTGTGGCTTTTGCACCGGCTTGGGCAGGACATTGCGGCAGGGTAACGACCAGTCTTCACATTCATAGCCGGGATAGGGTTCCATCACCATCATGTCCGCAATTTCCCGGGCGGCCTCCAGGGACATCTGGCGTTTACGTTTGGCGGGGATGCCAAAACCGCCCAGTTCCAGGCGGGTTGCCCCTTCACCAATGCCAAACTGCGCACGCCCATGGGAGATCAGATCCAACATACCCACCGCTTCAGCGGTGCGCGCAGGATGGTTGTAGTTGGATATTACCTGCCGGATGCCAAAACCAACGTTGATTTGATTGGTTTTTGCGGCGATGGCGGACAAAAACACCTCGCTGGCTGAACAGTGGGAATATTCTTCAAGAAAGTGATGTTCCACGGACCAGGCGTAGTCGATACCCAGCCTGTCCCCCAAAACACATTGTTCAATGGCGTTGTCCACCAGACGTTGTTCGCTGTCTTCTGCCCAGGGTTTTGGCAACTGCAACTCGTATAACATGCCGAAACGCATCTCTTCACCTCCCGTTTGTTAACTGACACTATGCGTGGAAATGTTTAAAACGTACCAGATAGTATGGGACTGGGCCCAATGAGTCTAATACGTGAAAACCCGGATCAGGGGGGTTGGGTGAGGCTGGCCAGAAAGCTGATCAGCGCGTCTTGCTCCGCGGGGCTTAAGTTTAAGGGGATGATTTCGCTGTGTCCCATCGGGCTGGGGGCAGCCACAACATAGTGTTGGACTACCTCGGCCAGGGTAGCAAAGCGCCCGTCATGCATATACGGCGGGGTTGCCGCCACATTGCGTAAACCGGGGACCTTAAAGGCACCGCGCAGCTCAGAGCCTTGGGTTTTTGCAAAGTTTACCGCACAGGAATCCGGCTCAGCATCACTGTGCGGGCTCAAACAATTAAAGGGATTCGACAATACCTCCCGTACCCCGGCCCAACGACCCGGGTCATCCGGGTCGCCGTGCAGACTGTTGCCGGTGCCGATGTTATGAAAAGCCTGATTGGTGAACAGGGGTCCATTGTGACAAGTGACACATTGCCCCTTGCCGATAAATAGCTGTAAACCGAGAATCTGCTGTGGGCCGAAGTCCGGCGGGGTAGCGGTTTTCCCCGGTGATTGGGTAATGTGCCTGGCGTACCGGTCAAAGGCAGCGGCTTGGGGCATCAGCGTGGATTCAAAAGCGGCGATGGCCTTACCCACATTGGCAAATACCTGATCAACATCCTTATCCGTCGGTTCAGCGGCAAATACCGCTTGATATTGGCGAAGAAAGCCGGGGTCGGATGCAATCAGGTTGACGACCTCCCTGCGGGACAAGCCATGTTCATTCGGATGCTCCAGGGGAGTAAGGGCCTGGGACCATAAACTGTCCCGCCGGCCGTCCCAGTAGTACCAGCGATTGTAAGCAACCCCTAACAGACCCGGTGTGTGCCGTTGAGTGGGGCCGATGCCCCGGGAGCGGGGTGTGGTGTCCGCAAAAAAGTTTTCCGGGTGGTGACAGGTGGCGCAGGCCACCTTGCCATTGGCGCTCAGCCGCGTGTCGTTGAACAGAGCTTGTCCAAAGGCAATGGCATTGGCGTCACCGACAACCCGGTTTGAAGGGTCCGCAGGCAGTTGGGGCAGGGCATCCAGGTTGAGGGAGGCAATTACCGCTGATTCATGGGGAGCCCAGACAGGCGGTTTGCCGCACGATACCACGGTAAGCAGTAAACATAGCCAGGTGGCGGTGGGTTTTATCACGGTGATATAAAAAAGTTGAAGGTCAGCACGTCAAATGCCTCCGGTGTCTGCACCCCCACCGCAAGCTGCCACCATCCGGCCATGGTGAAGCGCAGTCCCCGGATAGTGTACTGCGCGGAAATCGTGTCTCCTGTCTTGTTAAGGATGGCCTTGGGTTGGGTTGGCAGTCCGTGGGCGTGCAGGGGCATCCCGCCGGCTAATGTAATTTGCCGAATTTTCACCGGCTGCTGATCCACTCTGGTCAATTTCAGGTTGAATGTCACGGGTGGCCCCATAGAAGCCTCGTTGGGCGACGGGCTCAGCTCACCTAGATAGTGCTGTGCTGCGGAAGTAACCGTGGCTGCGGCTGTGATATGCACCGGTAGATCCCGGGCATCCAAGGCGATCCCGGCCGCCAGCAGTTGTTCTGTCTGGTTGGCCCACAGACGCTGCAGGCCACCAAGTTCCGGATCAAAGTCGTGTGGGCTGCCGTAGGCAATCCGGCCATCCTGGCTGGCTGGATTTTCGCCACAGCCGGACAGGGCCGACACCAGTATGAAACCGGCAGCCATCCTTTGAGATTTACTGAACATATTCTGCCACGCCTCCAAAGTAAGGGCCTTCGTAGAGAGTTCTGGCCCCGTCCCGGCTTAACAGACGAACACCCAGAGACGAGGTATAGGTGAGCACACCCGAGGCGGAACGGGTGGCGTTTGAAATAATTTCGGTATCTGCGGTGACCGGTTGCAAACCTTCTCCGGTGACGCTGATTTTCCACCACACCCCGGGACGATTGATGTGTGCCTGAGCGGAGGAGATACCCAGCCACTCAAGCCAACCTGTTTGAGGCGCGGCCGGACCAAAAAAGTAGATCCATTGGTTGTCCGGGGAAAACAGAGGTGCATCAACATCATCAAACAGACCAATCTCGATGAGCGGGCTGACGGCACCACTGGATGGCTCCAGCACACTTAAACCCCGGGCCAGGGTTTGTGGGTCAACGGCAACAAAGGCGAGCTTTTCCCCATTCGGGGAGGGGGCTGGCCAGATGGCGTTGTCCAGCACCTTGTTGTGGGTCATGGTTGCAAGATCGGTGACGTTCAGAGACACGGAGCCGGTATTGTTCAAGGTGGAAAGTTGGCCGGCGCGAACCCAATAAAGCTGTTTGCTGTCCGGCGAAAAGACCGGGTCCAGCAAGACTTCGTTGCGGTTTGCGGGAATCATAATGCTGGGGGTGGCCACCCCGGCCGGATTTGAGGGCTCCACCGGAATTCGATACAGGCTGGTTTGTAACACCGGGCTTGCCCCCGGGACGGGTGGTGGGTTGTAAGCAAAAACGCATTCCCCGCGCGCCTTTGAGTAGGCGATCTGCAGCAGGTGGCCCAGGGGTTGTGCGGCAAAAATGGCAGACCGGCGCTCGGCCTGGAGCAGGTAGATACCATGATCCGGGTGTGGGCGGCGGTCCACAACCAAAACCTCCGGCTCGACCGGGCTGCAGGCGTTCAAGATCAGGGTTGTCAGGAGTGCCAACAGATTTAGGGTGAGATTTGGCTTGGCAGTGGTCAATGTTTGGAATCTGCTTTTGGTGGGTGTACTAATCCGAAGGTACGTGGTGTTCTAAGCAGCAGGTTCTAAAGGAATAAACAGACAGGTTCTGGGTTGTTGGTCGACAGCCCGGGAAATATGCCCCTGGCCGGTGGTATCTTCCGCAAGGAGGATGCTGCCGGGTCCCAGGCGGCGGGTTGTGCCGTCACCCACTTCAATATCCACACTCCCGGTGAGATTGACCACCAGTTGGCGCCGGGGTGCGTTGTGGAAATCCAGCGCATAGTCTCCCTGTACTTCCCGGAACATCACCGAGGTTGCCGGCCAGGGTTGTGAAATACTGCCGCGTACACCCAGATCCTCAAGATCAATGTGCACATCTTCAAAGTGTGAGCGGTTGTCCGCACCGGTATATATTCGAACGATATTCATAGTGGCCTCCCAGGTACCTGGCTATGTTATCACGCCCTGGGTGCAATTCTGCTGTCCCGGGGTTCGCGGATGGGCATGAGAAATTTTTCCCACAGAGTAGGTTCGGTGGGACCAATACCGGCGTCGGCTGTTCTGCTGTCCCCAAAGGTGCCGAAGATCCTGTCCCAGATGATGGCGGAACACCCATAGTTGGTATTGCTCTGCTCAAGTACCGACGAGTGATGGCGGATGTGATAGCCGTTGGTGGTGAACAACAAGCCGATCCACTTTGAATTCAGGTCCAGATTGGCATGGGCAATGGATGCCTGGACCACCCCCAGGACGGTAGCCCCGGCAACAGCAACGCCAACGCCGAAGGTGAGTTCAATCAATGCTGCGGGCAGGACCAGAAGAAACAATTCAAAGGGATGATTCAAGCCGAAGTTCAGAGCGCCCAGGCGTTTAAACGAATGATGAGCGCCGTGGCCGGAAAACCGCCATACCGGCTGCCAGCGGTGCTCCGCACGGTGTAACCAATACCAGATAAATTCACTGCTCAAAAAGACCATCAACATCTGTACCAGCAAGGGCCAGTGGTGCGGCCAGATATCCAGGTGCAGGCTCTGCCGCAGCCCGTCCAGCGGTGCGGCAAGCAATTGTGCATAAGCCACGCCAACAGCGGCGCCGGCGCTGGACAGGATAAATACCAGAAACAGGTTGAGGGCCATTTCCCGGCCCCGTATCAGCCAGCCCGGACGGGCGGGCAGCCGGCGTTCCAGCAAGCCCAGAATAAGCTGCACGGCAATCACCACCCCGGGAAAGAGCAACGGATGGTCCGGTTGGGTGAGCCATATGGCCACAACACCAACGAGAATAATCGGTTGCAGGGTGTACTTGACCACCAGGGCAACAGGGCTTGATGCCTCATGGTATTGGTTGTCGATCAGTGGGTTGGATGGGTTCATGGCTCATTTTCCGGATACCACATACAATGTGGGTTTTACCTGATTGGAATTACACCTTGCGAGAGATTCAAAAACAAACGCCTTATGGCCCGTTGCGGGGGACGTATGCGCCGGACTTTGAACCGGTCGCGGCAGCCTTCGAGGCAAATTTTGTCAGCCATGGTGAGGTGGGGGCGTCGGTATGCATCACCATTGAGGGCAAAACCGTTGTTGACCTGTGGGGCGGCTACAAGCGGGCTCCCCGGGATGATGACACACAGCAAGGGGCTCCGGAACCCTGGGATGCTGAGACGATCTGTGTGGTTTACTCCAGCACCAAGGGGGCGGTTGCCCTGGCTGCGCACACTCTGGTCAGTGCCGGGGAGCTTGAGCTGGACGCGCCGGTGAAAAAATACTGGCCGGAATTTGCCGCCAATGGCAAAGCTTCGGCAACGGTCAGAATGATGTTGGATCATTCTGTGGGTGTGCCCTGTATGCGCGAAACCCTGGACCCCCTGGGCTGTTGTGACTGGGACTACATGACCCGCAAGTTAGAAGAAGAAGAACCGTTCTGGAAGCCCGGTACCCGCAATGGCTACCATATGATGAATTTTGGCTGGACGGTGGGCGAGTTGATTCGCCGGGTGACGGGGCAGTCCATGGGGCAATATTTTGCGGAAGCCATAGCCGGGCCCACCGGGGCAGAGTGTTGGATTGGATTACCGGAAACACATCAGGCCCGAGTGGCCAGAATCATTCCGTACCGGCCGCCCAAGGGTGCGGTAATGGGTGAGTTTACCCAAGCCGTGATTGCCGACCGCAATTCAATTCAGGCATTGGCGCTGTTCAATAACGGCGGCTTTAACGCCAACGACCCAAGGTGCCATGCCGCTGAGATTGGCGGCGGTGGCGGGTTAGCCAACGCCCGTGGTCTGGCGCGTATTTATACCCCGTTTGCCTGTGGCGGCAGTCTTAACGGCCACCAATATGTTGATGCGGATACCCTGGCGGGCATGGGTGAAGTTGCCGTAGCCACCCACGAAGACGCAACCTTGTTGTTGCCCACCCGGTTTGGGCTGGGATTTATGAAATCCATGGACAATCGCCGGAGTCCGGGTGTCAGCACCGATAGTGTGATATTGGGCTCCGCCGCCTTTGGCCATGTGGGTGCGGGGGGGAGCATTGGTTTTGCCGACCCGGCGGAACACATGGGATTTGGCTACGTGATGAATCGCCAGGGCCCGGGCATATTGTTGAATGAGCGGGGCCAGTCGTTAATTGATGCGGCTTATCGGGTTGTCGGATGTCGCGATAATACCCCGGGAGTGTGGATCCGCTAGGATAAATGGGTGCGCTGGGGCAGCAGGAGGGGTTCCAGCTTTTCCTGTAACTGGCCCAGGCGATAAGGTTTCTGCAAAAAACTGACCACATTGTTAAGTTTGCCCGGAATGGCGATGTGTGAATAGCCGCTGCACATGATCACCTTTGCCGTGGGATCAATATCCAGAATGCGGCTGGCGGTTTCCACGCCATCCATGTCAGGCATAGTCACGTCCATCAATATGGCATCAAACTGAGCGGTACCGTCTTGAAACAAGTTCAGGGCCTCAAACCCACCGCTGGCAACCACCACCTCAGCCCCCATGGCTGTGATCAAATTGCTGGCCACTTCCCGGACCGGTGCTTCGTCGTCCACCACCAGCACCCGGCCGGATAACCGCTGGGCATTTTTTTCATCATCATCAGGTTGAATTTCTTCGCTGCTGTGGTGGACCGGCAATACCACCTCGACAGTGGTGCCCTGGCCGGCTTGGGAATCAATACGTATGGCGCCCCCATGTCCCCGAATGACACCCATGACCACCGCCATACCCAGACCCCGTCCGGCAAATTTGGTGGTGTAAAAGGGATCAAAAATACGTTCCATCTGGGCTGAGGACATACCTTTGCCGTTGTCGCTGACCGCAAGGGAGATGTAGGCACCCGGATTCAGTTCCGTACCCAGGTGAAAGTCCGTGCGCCAACTGTCCTGATAGTTCACCGTATTCAAATCCAGGATAATTTCCCCAGCCTGCCCACCCAGGGCATCGGATGAGTTTTTCACCAGGTTCATCACCACCTGGGTGAGCTGACTGGAATCGCCGCGTACCCAGCAATTGTCCGTAATGTGCAAAATGACGTGTGCATTTTTGTCAGTGGCAAGGCTCAGCAGGTCGCGAAAGTCATAAATGGCACGGCTGATATTCAGCGGGGAAAGTTCAGCAGAGCCCCTGCCCGCATAGGTCAACAGCTGCTCACACAGCAACGTGGCCTGGCTGGCGGCGTCGTCGATCAGCCGCAGCTCTTCACCCACTTCGGGGTGCCGGTGCAGCGCCAGGTCCACCGACCCGGTAATGGACATCAGCAGGTTATTAAAATCGTGGGCAATGCCGCCGGCCAGTACACCCAGGCTTTCCAGCCGCTGACTGTCGATAAGTTGGGCTTCCAGGGCCTTGCTCTGGGTGCGATCCATGATTACCCCAACGACCCCCTTGGGGCGTTGGTCGCTGTCCCGTTCGGAGGCAACCGCCCAGGCTTCCATCCACGCGTCGTGTGCACCGGTTTTTTTGGCCCGGAACAGAGTGTGCAGGCGATCGGATTCACCCTGGTAAAACTGATTAAAGGTTTCTTCGAGACTTGGCCGGTCCTCGTCGAGCACCCCGTTCAACCAGTCCGGCAGGCGCTGCCCGTCGACGGTGAGCTCGCCGTAAGGTTCGTCGGGATTGTCCGGGTTGTATTCCAAAGAAAAGGTTTGCAGACCTACCGACTCTAATGCCAGCAGGCGGAGACGTTCGTTTTCTTTCAGGGTGCGCCGGTTTCTTTCTTCCCGGGACACATCACGGATGGTGATCCATTGTCGAATTAAACGGTTGTCATCAAAGATATTCTGCATATGGATGCGCATTTCGCGCAATTCCCCGCGCACAGGCACTTTGATAATTTGCTCTGAATCCTCAAAGTTGTTGTCCTCAACCTCCTGGCCGAAGGTGGTGAACCATTCGGGAATATCACCGTTTTTAAAGAGGCTGATCATTGGCCGACCAATGAGTTCTTCCCGGCGCTGGAAACCAAAAGCCTTGGCAAAGGGGGTGCTGGCCTCGACCACCCGGCAGTCTCGCAGCTTGCGATTGATCACATCCTTGGGTTCGGCCGGATCAATGGGTTCCGCAAAATCGAAACAAACCATGGTGTCCTTGGTTTGAGACATTAAAGAGCTCAGAGCCGCGGCGGCGTTGCGCTCCTTCCGGAATAACATCACTTTCCCCTAGTCATAAGCTTCAGTGTGGCGTTGCTGGTAACATACAGAATTGCGCAAGGAATAGCACACTTTTGGCGGCTTGTTGACCGCTGGGGGGCGCTTTGTTTTTACTAAGGAAATTAATATGCTCAAACCATCGGAAAAAGCACCCGAGTTCAACCTGCCGGACCAGGACGGCGGCAACGTGTCGTTGGCCAGCTTGTTACAACACGGTGAATTGGTTCTGTACTTCTACCCCGCCGACTTTTCGCCGGTTTGTACCGCGGAAGCCTGCCTGTTTAGAGACAATTATGAGGGTGTTGCCGAATTGGGTATACAAATCGTCGGGGTCAGCCCCCAAAGTGTGCAGAGCCATAAACGGTTTGCACAACAATTTAACCTGCCCTTTCCGCTGCTGAGCGATGCCGGCAAAAAGGTGATCCGGGCTTATGGCGCAGATGGTTTTCTGGGTATTGGCGTGCGCCGGGTAACCTTTCGGATTGGCCGGGATGGGGTGATAAAAAAGCGTGTGGTTGCCGACCTCAGTGCAAGCAGTCATCTTGAGCTGCTCAAAAGCAGTATTTAGTTGCGTTTAATCCATATAACCTGCGTGGTTCGGACCTAGGGCCGGGCTACTTAAGCAGACGACTAGTCCCATACCGGTGGGGCGGCACCAATGGTTGTGGATGGCCTTTGCCATCCGGCCGGAGTGTGGCTGAACCGGGCCGCGTGGGGCATCCCCTCAAGTTTGCCCATGGTGCAGGGAAATTCACTCAGGTGTCGGCCCAGGCTGAGCTTTGCGACATTAAATCCCCCGGCTATTCTGCCCAGACCGCGCAGCCAGCGTGCGGTCTGCAGTAAAGAAACTTCCACCAACCAGCTACCGCCTTCCTGTTGCTGGCGCAACAGGGCTGCCTGAGTGCCAAAAGCCATCAAAAATCCGGAGGCGAAGTCCAGAATGGGGATGGGCAGAGCCCTGGGTTGGTCCGCACCCGCCGCTTCAGCTTCAGCATGGTTAAATCCGGTGGCGCTTTGCACCAGCGAATCGAACCCCCGGCGGTCAGCCCAGGGCCCCCGGCTGCCATAAGCGCTCAGGTGGGTGCAAATGATGCCCGGCCGGATGTGGGCCAGTTCCTGTGGAGAGAAACCCAGCTTGCTCAAGCCCCCGGGCCGGTAACCCTGAACAAAGACATGGGCCTGTTCCACCAGGTTTTTAAGCTGTTGGTGTTCCGCAGCGTGTGCCAGGTTCAGGCAGACCGAACGCTTCCCTCTGCCGGTATCCACAAATTGCGGGATATTGGGCAATTCAGGCGAGTTGATCAGCATCACGTCCGCACCGTAAGCGGCGAGGGTACGGCCGCAGATGGGGCCCGCCAGAATCCGGGTCAGATCCAATATTCTCAGTTGAGATAAAGGCCGCCGGGCCGGGGAAATTTTGCTCAAGGGTTCAGGGTCGGCGTTGTCCAGTCTGGTCAGGGTGACCAGTTCGCCCCCCTGACTGACCTTGGCGTGGGGGTGTTGATCCCATTCATCAAAGGTACGTACCTTGGTTGCCACCAGACCCCGCCGGGCGGCGGCGGTCTCGAATTCTTCACCGGTCCAGGTTGCCAACGCTTTTTCAACATCCTCCTTTTCAACCTCGTCCGCGGACCCCAGCTTCAGCAAATCCAGGATGCCGTCCCGGTGGTGGTCGAAGTTGGCATGTATCCGTACATGGCCATCAGCGGCGGGATATAACCCCGAGAATTTCTCCCACGCATTTGGGCTTTTACCGTCGAGCCTGAAGTACCCGGTGCATTCCAGTTCCGCCGCATGCCGGCTGACCTCAACCACTTGGGCCTGTCCACAACGGTGTTGATACAGGCATGAAGCCGCCAGGGCAGCAGCCCCGATACTGGCCTGGGCGGCAGCCCCAACGTCAAAGGACGAGGGCAGCAGGGGTTTTTGTTCAGGCAACACAATAGTGTCCAGAGCGGAACCCGGCAATGCGGTTGCCTGCCAGAGTTGCGCCACAAGATTTGTGGGATTTGATTTATCCGGGGTCAATAACTTTGCTCCTGTATCCAGACGGCTTGTCCTGGTGGCGCCGTGGTGTGATTTTAAAGCCATTGGCGCCGGAATTGGGCTTGTATTGTGTGATTGCGCCATCAGGACGGCTAATCATTCTAAGCACCACACCATGCCCGCGTATGAAGGAGCTGTTAGAATAGGCGGTTTTGTGCTTGGAATGATCAATGGAAGAACGGGCTGAACAGATACTTCGCGGCGAGCCAATGGAATTTAACGTCTTTGGCCGGCGTATTGCGGCTAAACACTGGGGCTCAAGTTCCGGAGTCAGAACCTTGGCTTTGCATGGCTGGTTGGACAATGCGAATACCTTTAACTGGCTGGCACCCTTATTGCCGGAACTGAATATCGTGGCTCTGGATTTCGCCGGCCACGGCCTTTCGGATCATCGTGCCGCCGGCGTTCACTATCACAACCTGATGGATATTCAGGATATTCTCATGGTGGCTGAACAACTTGAGTGGTCAAAGTTTGGTTTGATTGGGCATTCCATGGGGGCATCCATTGCCAGTGAGCTGAGTGCGCTGTTTCCTGAGCGGATCAACGAAGCTGTGATGATTGACGGTTTTGTCACCACGGGTGGGGCTTGTCCAGAGGAGCAACTTGAACACAACCGCGAAGCAGTCCAAAGCATGTTGACTGCCCACCTGAAACAGCCCCGGGTTTATGCCGACGTTTCGGTGATGGCACAAAGAGTGACCGAAGCCACCGATCAAAGTTTGGCGGCTGCGCAAATTCTGGTGCAACGGGGGCATAAATCCGTGGACCAGGGGGTGACCTGGCGTACCGACCCATGTATCCGTTTTACCACCCCGTTGCGTTACACCCGGGAGCAAATCAATCTGATGTTGCAATCTACGTCCGCGCCCGGGTTGTTGATTGTGGCTGAACAGGGAGATACCTGGTATCACGGTGAAATTGAAGAAACCCAGGCCCACCATCCCAGCCTGCAGGTGGTGAAAATGCCGGGACCCCATCATATTCATCTGGAAGCGGAGACGGTCAAGGCCGTGGCCGGCCATATTCGAGACTTTCATAAACTGCCGCCAATCCCATTAAACGATGCTGAAGCGCTGGAGTGGGATGGCCTACGCTAAGGGTCTGCTTTTTTAGCTACACTGCGGGTTGGTCAAGCTTGTGGAGTGGCCCACATGGTTCTTCCGGAAAAAATGCAGGCAGCAATGTTTGCCCAACATGGTTCCACCGAAGAGATCTACCTGGGTGAAACCGAAGTGCCGGACATGGGGGCAGAAGATGTACTGATTAAGGTCCAGGCTGCCTCGCTGAACGGATTTGATCCCATGATGCTGTCTGGGAGTACGGGGCTGAAGACGCCCATGCCCATGATTCCCCTTGGCGACTGTGCCGGAGAGGTGGTGGCTGTTGGGACAGCGGTAACCCGGTGGCAGCCGGGCCAGCGGGTTTGTCCCCACCCCTTTGTTGCCGGAGAGGGGATGACCGGTGAAACCCGGCGGGGAGTGGCTGCACAGTATGCGGTTTTTCCGGCGCGCAACCTGCTGCCGATACCTGACTCCGTCAGTTTCAGACAAGCGGCGTGTTTACCCATTGCCTATGGCACAGCGCACCGCATGATGCTCACCCGTGGAAAGATCAAATCCGGCGAGCGGGTATTGATCCTGGGCGCCGGCGGAGGCGTGGGGGTGTGTGCGCTGGAACTGGCCAAGGCTGCCGGCTGTGCGGTGATTGCCACGGCCAGCGCACCATGGAAGCTGGACAAGCTGCAATCCATTGGCGCGGACCACGTCATTAATACCGGAACCGATGATTTTGAAGACGGTATCCGGCGCCTGTACGGTAAACCCAGAATGACCGGGGGTGGGGGTGTTGATGTGGTGGTTAACTATATTGGTGGTGACACCTGGGTAAAATCCCTGCGCTGTTTAACACCCAATGGCAGGCTCCTGACCTGTGGTGCCACTGCCGGGTACAACCCGGTAGAGGATATCCGTTATCTTTGGACCTACGAGCTGAATGTTATTGGCGCCAATGGCTTTACTCCGGCAGACATAGAGGCGCTATTGCAGATGGTCGATCGCGGCACCCTGGTGCCACATATACAGCAGGTGGGCAGCTTGGCTGACGTTGGCCTCTTCATCAACAAACTGGCTGACCGGGACGTATTTGGTAAGCTGGTTATTGAGCCCTGGCGGACACCGGGTCAGGACTGATTGTCCGCTTGTGCTAACAGGTGGTTGTAGTTGGCGTCTATTTTCTCTCTGGCAACCTGATCAATTTCCAGCGCTGAAAGCAGATTCAAATCTTCATCCGCCCGGAATGCAGCCAGCATGGGTCCGGAATCCCTGGCCGCGTAGACGCAGATGCTGTTGTCGATGATCTTATAGTAGAATCCGGAGTGGTGTCCTTCGTAGGTGGGCATGGGAAGCGATTGCCGGGAAATCCAAATTAATTGCATAATTGCATCTATTTCCATATTGACATTATTCCGATAGAACCACAATATGAAGCTTCTGATTAGCGATCATCACGAAAGTCTCAAACCGGTTACCGGTTTTTTGCATGAGATTGCCGCAACCCTTGGGCTTGAGCTTTCGATTAGTCAGACACTCATGTTTTTGGAGGTGGCCAGGTCAAATGCTGCAGGGCACGCTATCGATATGAAGGAACTCCAAATATTAATAGGGTTGACCTCCGCCTCCACCTTTTCCCGTCAAATTGCGGCGTTGTTGGAATATCAGAAGCCTGGGGTTCCCGGCTTGGGCTTGCTGGAGCAGCGGGAAAACCCCATGGACAGGCGGCGCAAGCAACTTCTGCTCACCCGCAAGGGTATTAAGGTGCGTAATGGACTGGCGCAATATATACACAACAACCAGACACACGGCAGCAGAGCTTCCGCAATGGATCAGCCGCAAAAGTCAGAACCCCCCGCATCACGGGAGGCTAAAAAATCTGAGGGGGTCTAGGGCTAACAGGTACTTCGCGGGCGGTTGTGTGCAGACAAATGGATACTTAAATGTCTAGCGGGGAACATATCTATCTGCTGTCCTTCTTCAGCTTTCGCGACAACACTGTCCTGCACAACTTTTATGATTATTGTGACCGGGCCATGTTGTTGCTGTCCCAGCGCCGTGGATTTGTTTCTGCCTTCGGCTACATTTCCGACTATGACCTGGCGAAGCACCGTTATGTGGGCATAACCGAATTTACATCCCTGGACACGCTGTTTGGCATGCTTGAGGACGGCAGCCTGGCAGGCCGGCTAACGCCACCGGATGATGTGCGTGCCATGACCCTGTTCGCGGACTGTAATGAGCATACCTACCCCGGGGCGGAGCATCAGCGGACAACCCCCGCCTCCGTCACCTATATAAATCCGTTGGGGCTATCCCATGGTCAGCGGGACAGCAAAGCTTTTGCTGAATATAGGCAGCGCCAATTGATGTTGCTGCGGGGGCAGCAGGGTTATGTTGGCCGCCGAAGTTTTTTTTCCACCAATCCGACAGCATTATACAATGTGGTGGAAATTGTGGAGTGGGCCACCGAAGATGCTTTTTATGCGGTCCACAACTCGCCGGAATATCTTCTTGCGGAGCGGGGCGGAGAATCTTTTGCCGGCCGGGGCCACCCGGCTTTGTACCGCTTGATGTTGGCCTATACCCGGGGTGGTACCAAGGCGGACTATCGGTTTCAGATCAGCCACAGGTTTTGACCCTAAAGCGGCTGCCCGGCTACGGCTCGACGCGACAGCGCCGTAACGGATCGATCGTGCTACAATTTCGAGCTTTGCAATCAATGGATACAAACAAGGCAGTGGTATGAGTGATCAAGACCTGAATGCTTTCCAGGAAGACGCTGCTGCATGGCTGGCCACGCATTTCCCGGCATCGCTGCGCCACAAAATTGGCGGCGACTTTGAGACTAATAAAGAGATAGCGGCGGACCTGGAAGTGTGGCGGCAAAGGCTGGCGGAGCAGGGGTGGGGAGCGCCCACCTGGCCCAGGCAATATGGTGGCGCCGGGTTAACAGATCCTCAGGCGAAGGTTGTGCAGGAAGAAATGCGCAAAATCGGTGCGGCGAACCACATCCCGGTCATTGCGGGCATGGGGGTCACCATGGTTGGCCCAACGCTACTGGAGTATGGCACGGAGGCGCAAAAGCAGAAGCACCTGCCCGGCATAGCCAGCGGTGAAGTGCGCTGGTGCCTGGGCTTGTCCGAACCCAACGCGGGTTCCGATCTGGCCTCATTATCGACCAAGGCAGTGGCCCAGGGTGATGAATTTATTGTCAACGGGCAAAAAATATGGACATCCGGCGCCGATATTTCCCAATGGTGCGGTGCCTTGGTGCGCACGGATGCGGAGGCTAAGAAGCGCGATGGCATCAGTTTTGTCATGTTGCCCATGGATCAACCGGGTATTGAAACGCGGCCCATCCGGTTAATTGCCGGGGCGTCACCGTTTTGTGAAACTTTTTTTAATGATGCCCGGGCGGACAAGACCGATTTACTGGGTGATCTGAACGATGGTTGGAGTGTGGTGAAACGTTTGTTGCAGCACGAACGGCAAAGCCAGACCACAGCCCGGGGTGGCCAGGCGAAGGAGCAACCGCTGTACGATGTAGCCAAGGCCTATGTTGGGGTCACCGACACGGGTCAGTTAGCGGATGCGGATCTGCGCAACCGCTTGGCTTCCCATCTGATGGATGCCCAGGCGCACCGGCTGACCATTGGACGGGTTACCGCTGAAGCCAAGGGTAAGGTTGAGGTATCAGCCGCGGCATCCATTCTAAAAAATTCGGCAACAAAGGTGGCACAAACCAAATCTGAGCTGGTGGTAGAGCTGATGGGTAGCCAGGGCATCGGCTGGGAAGGGGCGCACTTTAAAGATGAAGAACTTGCCCGGGTCCGCGAGTGGCTGTCGGGTAAGGCGATTTCCATCTATGGGGGATCGTTTGAAGTGCAAAATAATATAATTTCCAAGAACATACTGGGTCTTCCTGAGACCACACAGAAGGGTTAGGTAAAAGTGATGACGGAGAAAAATCAGTGGCGGCGTTAACTGAAGAACAAACATTAATCCAGGATCAGGCCAAGTCCTGGGCGGTGGAACAGGCCCCGGTGCAGGCTTTCAGACAAATGCGGGACAGTGGGATTGCCCAGCGTTTTGACAACACCACCTGGTCCTCCATGGTTGAATTGGGCTGGACCGGCATTCTGGTCGCAGAGGAATTTGGAGGTTCGAATCTGGGCTATTTGACCTTCAGCGTGATCCTGGAAGAACTGGGCCGCCAGTTAACCGCTTCTCCCTTATTTGCTTCCGCCCTGGTGGGTGCTACGGCGCTGAATATCGCCGGCAGTCCTGCCCAGCAGCAGGCTTTGTTACCAAAAATTGTGGACGGCAGTGAGATTCTGACCTTGGCCCTGGAGGAGACCCCGCGACATGCACCCGAGCAGATTGCGCTCAGTGCCCAGACCAAGGGTGATGGGCTGGTCTTGAATGGTCAAAAAACCTTTGTCAGCGAAGGTATGGCCGCCACCACCTTTATTGTGGCTGTGCGCACCACCGGTGGTATTACGCTGGTCTTGGTACCGGCCCAGGCGCCGGGCCTCAGCCGGGAAGCCCTGGCGACCATGGACAGCCGCGGATACGCGCAGCTGAATTTTGACAACGTCGCCGTGGCCGGGGATGCCATATTGGGAACGTTGGATCAGGGTGGTGAGCCATTGCAGGCTATTCTGGACCGGGCGCGAGCGGGTTTAAGTGCGGAAATGCTGGGCACCGGGTCCCAGGCTTTTGATATGACTTTAGAGTACCTGAAAACCCGCCAACAATTTGGCCGGGTGATTGGGTCTTTTCAGGCGCTGGGCCACCGTGCGGCATCGCTGTTTACCACCATGGAGCTTTCCCGTTCCTGTGCGGAGGCCGCTTTACAAGCCATTGATGCCGGTGCTGATGACGTACCCCTGCTGTGCTCCCTGGCAAAATGCCGGGTGGGTGAGTTTTTACACGAAATGTCCAACCAGTTGATTCAAATTCATGGTGGTATCGGCATGACCGACGAGTTTGATGCGGGCTTTTATTTAAAACGCGCCCGGGTGCTGGAGACCATGTACGGCAATCGTTCCTATCACCGGGATCGGTATGCCACTTTGTTGGGCTTTTAAAAGCTGGGCTTGTGCTGGCTTAAGCAAAGGAGGCAGGTTAGATGTTGTTTCGCCGGAATGTGATTAACACACGGGCCTTTGAAGAAGCTTCCGGCTGGACCTTCAAGCCTGAAGGTGCGTGCAAGGGGGCAACCTGTATCCCCTTAAAAAATCCGCCTGGGGATACACTGGATGTTGAAGACATTGCGGCCCAGATGGGTCTGCCGGTGGTTAAGGACAAAACGCATGGGCTGATTGCCGTGGGCCCTGAGTCCATTGGTGCAAAAGCCCTGACCACCGCCGAGGCACCCCGGCTGGTCTTGCCGGGATTAGATGGTCAACCCTTCGACCTTGCCTCCCTGCTGGGGAAAAAAGTACTGATATACGCCTGGGCACCGTACTGAGGGTGTGCTAACGACCTGCCCGTGTGGCAGGCCCTGCGCAATGAACTGGCCGGTCAGGCTGAGTTTGAACTGGTGGCTGTGGGTTTGGATACCTTGGGTGCGGAAGGTTGCCGGCCCTATATAGAAGCTGCCGCCCCCGAACATCCCAGCCTGATTGATCAGCATCACCAGCTGGCGGAAAAATTTGGTGTGATCAATATTCCCAGCAGCATCTGGATTAATGAAGCCGGGGTGATTGTACGCCCCGCGGAAGCAGCGCCGGCGCCACCGTCCGCGCCTGCGGATGCTCCGCCGCCACCTGCCGGGGAGTTACCCCCGCGCTTTGCCCAGATGATGGGTGAGGCGGCAAAAATTCAAAGCGACCCACAAGACTATCATCACGCCCTGCGCGACTGGATCGGCAAAGGTGAGGCCAGCAGGTTTGCGCTGGGTGAGGATCAGGTAATTGCCCGCTCCAGGCCGCGGGATGAAAATGTTGCCTTGGGACATGCACACTTTGAACTGGCCAGTGCCCTGGAAATCCGGGGAGAACACGATCTGGCGATTAGCCACTTTTGTGCTGCCCACGAACTGGTCCCGGACAGTTGGACCTTTCGCCGTCAGGCCTGGTCCTTGGAGCAAAGTGGCGTTACAGGGCCTTTGCAAAGGTTCTGGCAGGGACCCCGGGAGGACGCCCCGGAAGAGTGGCCTTATGCCGGGGACTGGCTGACGGATGTGAAAAAAATCGGCGCTGAAAACTACAGCGAAAGATTTAAACCCTGAATCCGGCTGGTGCAGGCCGCCGCTTTTTGGACATTCCGGCAATGCCGTAAAAGCGGACGGTTAGGTCTTGCCCCGCCGCCGTTGTGCTGCCCCCCATCGTTCGGACCAGTTATGCAGTTCGTGTAACTGAGCGCCCAGTTCTTTGCCCCATTGGGTATAACCAAAACCATCAGTGGTATGGTCAACCAGATTTAACGCGCGCAACTGTTTAAGGCGCGCATTCAGGCTGGTGGGAGAAACGTCGTCACAGCGTTTTTGTAATTCGCGGAAGGTCAGGCGTTGGTCGCGCAGCTCCCATAGAATGCGCAGCGCCCAGCGCTGGCCCAGTACATCCAGCAGGACCATGATAGGACGGCCCGAGGTTGTACCCCTGGCGGGTTGTCCCGGGAATCTGTTTTTTGCCCGTGCCACACGACCCCCGTTTTTATGCTATGAAAATAGTAGCGCATTGTCCGGCGGATAGAAAGCACTTGCAGGGATTAATAGGCTGAGGTAGCCTATATTTGCTACAATAAATGTAGCAATCGACTTATAGCCGGCATCTAGCCGGCACCAATTCAGCGTACATGCGCTCCGCCCCGGACCATTTCAGCCAACCCGGAGATTTTTCATGACCCAAGTTCTCAAACCCCTTCAACCTCCCTATGAGCCGGACGTTGCTGCGGCCCTGGCGCAATACCCCAAGGCCAAGGACGGCTATATCATTCAGCTTTTCCGGGTATTTGCGAACAGCCGCCGGTTTTTGACTCAAAAAGGGGTAGTTAATCTGCTGGACAAGGGGAGTCCCCTTTCATTGACCGAACGGGAGATTGTCATCCTGCGGGTGACGGCCCATACGCGTTGTGAATACGAATGGGGGGTGCATGTGACCGCATTTGCCCAGGCTGCGGGATTGTCTGCCCGGCAGGTTGAAGCAACCTGTCACCCGGGTGTGGATGACTGCTGGAATGCCCGGCAGGCGTTGTTGGTGAGCTGTGTCGACGACATCTGTGCTCAAGCTGGTATATCGTCAGCGCACTATGAGGCATTTTGCGAAACCTGGGATCTTGAGCAGCAACTGGAAATACTCGCGCTGTGCGGGAATTATCACACCATTTCATTTGTGGCGAATACGGTGCGGCTGGCGCCGGAAGAATCAGGCGCGCGTTTTCCCCGGGCTTGTTAAGGTTGGGCTACCCGGCATTGCTGGGCTGGTCGCCGGCGGTGGCGGATTTTCGAAACAGATTGGCGATATCGTCCAGGATCAGATAGCCCGCCGGCACCACCATAAGGGTTACCACGGTTGCAAACAGCACCCCGAAGGAGAGGGATACCGCCATGGGTACCAGAAACTGCGCTTGCACACTCTTGTTCAGCATAAGCGGTGAAAGGCCAACAAATGTGGTCAGCGAGGTGAGCAGAATGGGCCGGCAACGGGAAACCGATGAATGGATAACAGCCTGCAGAATCGACTCACCCTGCTGGCGCAGATTATTCACACTGTGTACCAGCACCAGGCTGGAGTTCACCACCACCCCGGAGGCTGCCACAATGCCCAGCACGGACATCATGGCCAGACCGGAGACATAGCCCAACTGTTTCATGATCAAGTGGCCCCAAATGGCGCCTACTACCGCAAAAGGTATCACACTCATGATGATCAGGGGTAAGGCATAAGAACGCAGAGGGATGGCCAGCAGGGCAAAAATAACAAACAGGGCAATAACGTAAAGGGGTCCCAGGCTGGCGATAGATTCTGATTGATCAGCCTGGGCACCCTCAAGGCTGTAGCTGACCCTGGGGTGATCCGCCATGATATTTTGCATGGGACCGGAACTCAGATCGGCGATGACCTCGTTGGCGGTGATCCGGGTGCGATCCACATCAGCGATGACATTAACCACCCGTTGCGCATCCGAGCGCCGGATGGTGGAAAACCCCCTGCCCAGGCTGGCCTCGGCAACGGTGGCAAAAGGCACCTCGGAGCCTGCGGGGGTGCGTATGCGCATGGTATCCAGAGCGCTCAAACTGCTGCGTTCTTCTTCGGTATAACGCACCATCACACGCACATCGTCCCGGCCGCGTTGAATGCGCTGGGCTTCCTCCCCGTAAAATGCTTGCCGCACCTGCCGGGCAAGGTTGCTCAGGGACAGCCCCAGAGATTCTCCGGAGGGCAGAATATCCAGTTTCAGTTCCTGTTTGCCCGAGCGGAAAGAATCGGTGATATCCAGCACGCCCGGGTATTCGGCCAGTTTGTGACGTAGTTTTTCGGCAATGACTCTGAGTTCATCCACGTCATTCCCTTCCAGTTGAATGTCTATGTCGTTGCCCGCGGAGAAGAGTGATGAGTTGAATTTCAGCTCGATGGCATCAGCAATTGGACCATTTGCCGCGCGCCACATATCCGCCACGGCCCGGGTGTTCAAATCCCGGGTTTCGCTGGGGGTGAGCTGTAGCACAACTTCTCCCAGGTGGCTCTGGGCGCTACCGGCAGCGGCATTGCCGCTGGAACTGGGGGGGCCGTTCGAGGCGCTGGGGTGATCGCCGACCGCCGCCATGATGTGCAGCACCGGGGGTGCCTCGGGGTAACGGGTATTGAGTTGCTCACGCAGTTTTTTGGCTGAACTTTCCAGATGTTCCACGGCCTGGTTGGTGACATCAGCGCTGGTCCCCAGGGGCATGGTGAGTTTGGCCACCACCTGATCCGACGCCAATGGCGGGAAAAATGAAAACGGCAGGCGGCCGCTGGCCATAATGGCGATGGCGGAAAGCAGGGCCACGAAGGCCAGCGATGCCGTGACATAACGGACCGCCATGGCCGCTTCCACCGCCGTGCGGAACTGGTGATTGATGAAATTCTCCAACCCCTGGGAGAACCGCTGTTGCAGATCCAGGATGGATCGGGCAACGCCGGCGAACAGTCCGGCATAGTGCAGCGCAAAAAAAACAGAGGCACAGGCCACCGCCAGGGCAGCGTAAGTCCTTGGGGTGTCGGCAAAACCCAGTAAAACAATGCCAACAATGGGTAGGAGCATCATGCCCACTTCCGCCGTGGGTGTATCGATTTTACTGTTGCCCAGGTGGGCGGGCAGCACCATCTGTGATTCAATCAGGGAAAAGACCAGACAGCAGATCACCGTGGTAGCAATCACACCCATCACCTGGCCCATAAATCCAACACCAAAAATAAGTGGCATAAAGGCGGCAACCGTGGTCAGTACCCCAAAGGTCACCGGAACGGTGACCCGCTGCGCACCCTGTATCGCACCCTGGAGCTGACCCATGCCTTCCTGATGCCGGGTATGCACACTTTCACCCACCACAATGGCGTCGTCGACCAAAATACCCAGTACCAGGATAAAGCCGAACAAAGAGATGGCGTTGATGGACATCCCCAGCACGTTGGCGAGAAAGATGGCCCCCAAAAAAGCCACCGGTACCCCAACGCTGACCCAGAATGCCAGACGGGGACGCAGGAACAGGGCAAGCAGAATCAGAACCATCAGAAAACCCTGACGGCCGCTGTCCAGCAGGGTGGACAACCTGTCCGTGAGAATAACCGAGCTGTCGTTCCAGATGGTCAGCTCAACACCCTCTGGCAGGCGGGGTTGTATATCCTTAAGAAATTTTTTGACGTTAACGCTGATTTCCTGGAGGTCCTGCTGGCCGATGCGCATGACCCGAATCAGCGCAGCCGGTTTGTCGTTGAAGCGCAGGAACTGATCGGTGTCGGCAAAGCCGTCCACCACCCGTGCCACATCCTTGAGATACAGGCGGGTGCCGTCTGCCCGGGTGGTGACCACCAGATTTTCGTAGTCGGGGCCCCAGTAGGCCTGACCCTTGGTGCGCAGAAGAATTTCTCCGGCGTTGGTTTTAATGGACCCTCCGGGCAGATCAAGGGAACCCCTGCGGACCGCGTTTGCCACCTGATCAAAGCTGAGTCCGTTGCGGCGCAGGGAAGTTTCTGACACTTCGATAGAAATTTCGTAGGGGCGGGTATTGGATACGTCAACCTGGGTAACGCCGGGGAGTTTGGTAATGTCGTCCCGGATTTCGTTAGCCAACTCCTTTAAGGCTCTTTCGTCACGGGGGCCGGTAATGGCGATGTCGAGAACATTCCGTTCCGGAGTCACCAGATTCACAATGGGTTTTTCCGTCTCTTCCGGAAAGGTATCAATGGCGTCAACCCGGTTTTTGACATCGTCCAGGGCTTTGGATTCGTCAGCATCTTCATAAAGTTCCACCCGGACCGTGCACATCCCCTCGTTGGCATCCGAGCGGATTTCCTTCACCCCCTCGATACCTTCCAACTCTTCTTCGATGCGCACGCAGACACCCTCCTCCACCTCCTCCGGTGCGGCGCCAAGATACGGTACTTTCACGTTGATGATCGGAATGTCGATATCCGGAAAAGACTTCATCAACATCCGGGGCAGGGTCACCAGACCCGACAGAATAATCAGCCCCATCAGCAGGTTTGCGGCAACATGATTGTTGGCGAACCAGGCGATAATGGGCTTCATGATGAGGATTGGCCAAGTTGTGGTGTTTCGGCCACTCTATTGTCCGGCTGACTGAGTGGTGGTGATGCCGTTTCCACCGGCCGTACCGCCATGCCCTCAATCGCGTTGGTGATGGTGGAAAGGCAGACGGTATCACCGTTTTCTATGCCGTGGGTGACATAAACCTCTTCGCCGACAATGCGTAGAATGTGTACGTCCCGAAATGCCAGCCGATTGCCTTCGTCAATGACGTAAACCTGATTATTGCTCTGAATGGCTGACCGGGGCAAAACAAAGACGCCGTCTATCACCCTGCCGAGAATTTCCGCCTCGACAAATAAGCCCACGGATAGTGGGGGGCGGTCTGCCTTTGACTCATACGGTGAATCCACCCGAGCCACAATGTTGATCATCCGGGTTTGCGGATCCAGCTCACCTTCGGTGCGGACAATACGGCTTTCCCAGGTATGTGTTGTACCGGCAAACTCCGCTCTCAGGGTGGCTGTGGGCAACAGTTGCTCCACATGGGTGTTATTCAGAGGCATTTGCAAAAACGCCAGCTCTTCGTCGTGTACCGGCAGGCGCACCTCAGCATAGTCGGTGGCGTACAGCATGGCCACCGCCTGCCCGCGGTTAACAAATTGGCCCACGTCAACGCGTTCGGTGCGAACCCGGCCGTCATAGGGAGCGGTGATGCGCGTTCGGGTCAAATCCCTTTGTGCCTTGGCCAGCCGGGCACGGCTTTCGCGCAAGGTGGCTTGCGCAAAACGTAGACGATTCAATGCCTCGTCGCGTAGTGATTCGCTGGTCGATTGTTTGCGTGCAAGATTCTGCTGACGGGTGTGCGCTCGCCTGGCACTGGTCAACTCACTTTCCGCGGAAGCCACCGCAGCCTGGGCTTGTTCCACGGCAACCTGGTAATCCAACGGGTCAATGGCCAGCAATTGCTCACCCTGTTGAAAAAAACCGCCGGAAACCATGGCGGGGGAAATTTGCACAATTCGTCCGGACACTTCTGGCACCAGCTCACTTTCAGTGCGGGGCAGCACGGTGCCGTGGGTAATGGAGGTCATCTGCACGGTCCGCGACGTTGCGCTCCAGGTTCTGACCAGGGGTGAGTTGGTGGGTGGGGCCTGGGGTTCCAGCTTGGGTCCCGTGACGACAATCAAACCCGCCAGTCCAAACCCGGCAACCAGAATTAATAGGGGTAGCACAATTTTTTTCATAACCTGCCTAACAACTTATCCCTGTTTTGAATTTGTGTCTGCCCGCGTTAACGCCGGCACCTTGTTCAAGCCCGGCGGTGACAAAGTCCACCAGCCGCTCCAACCCCTCGATAAATTCTTCCGGTGCGCTGGATACACCCATGGGGCTATTGAATCTAAGCAGTTGAATCATCGATCCGATCATAAAATGAAAACGCCAGTGCAACTCTTCGTCGCTCACATCCGTCATTGCCCGGGCAAGGGCAGCCTGATAACGCCGGGCCACTTCAGTGAATTCGGTTTCCAGCATGGGTTTGCTCAGCGAATCCGGTTCGCCATATACGCGGCCCACCAGATTAGGCAGAACAGCAATCACTTCATCGTTGGGATCGGAGTAGAGGGGATTTAAGAAAGCTTTTATGATCATGCGCACGGTGGGTACTTGATGATCAGCCTCCAACGCATCCAGCGCCGCCAGACGTGCCCGGCTCACCGGTGCCGCCCGCCGGTGAAAGACCGCGGCAAAAAGCCCTTTTTTTGAGCCGAAGTGGTAGTGGGTGGCGGCAAGATTAACCTTTGCCCGCTGTGCCACCGCGCGCAGGGACGTCCCGGCATAACCGTGTTCTATGAACAGGGTTTCCGCGGCGTCCAGTATTTTTTCCCGGGTATTGGACGGGTTTGCAGCTGCTTCAGCCAAGTAGACGGTGCTCCTGTGGATAAACTGTACCGGCAAATATAGCAGAAATGCCCATTCATTCAAACGACCGTTTGAATGAATGGGCTATGTATAAACAGGGGTTTGAATTTGGGTGCCGGTGGTCCTGGTCCAATGGCTTATTGTTCCGGATAGCTGCTGTGGTAACTTGTTGACCAGAATGTCGGTAAGGGGCTTGGGGGGAATTGTGTTGGAAGATTTTCGTGCCGAAACCAGAGCTTGGCTTGAACACAACTGCCCTGGGAGTATGCGCACCCGGATGGTCCCGGGGGAGCAGGTTAATGGGGGCAGCAAACGGCGGAGTACCCACCCGGATGCTTATCTGTGGTTGGAGCGGATGGCCGGAAAAGGCTGGACTGTGCCCACGTGGCCCGAAGAATACGGTGGAGCCGGATTAGACAAGGACCACTTTGTCGTGCTGGTGGAGGAACTGCAGCGAATTCAGGCGCGTCCTCCGCTGTTGGGCATGGGGGTGACCATGCTCGGCCCAACCTTACTTGAGTATGGTACCCACGCGCAGAAGCTTAAGCACTTGCCGGCCATTGCCCGGGGTGAGGTGGCATGGTGTCAAGGTTATAGCGAACCGGGAGCAGGATCTGACCTTGCCGGGCTGCAAACCAAGGCTGAGGACAAGGGTGACCATTACTTGATTAATGGTGCAAAAATCTGGACCTCCGGGGCTAACCACGCGGATTGGATGTTCGCCCTGGTGCGCACCAATCCCAAGGCACCCAAACATCAGGGTATCAGTTTTTTGTTGCTCTCCATGGACAGCCCCGGTGTGGAAACCAAACCCATTGTCATGCTCAACGGCAGTTCACCCTTTTGCCAGACCTTCTTGACGGATGTCAAAGTTCCGAAGGAGGATCTGGTGCATGAAGTCGACAAAGGCTGGGCTGTCGGTAAGCGATTGTTGCAACACGAGCGGTCCGGCTTAGCGGCGTTGGCTAACGGTACCCATGCCGGACCCATGGAGCGGATAAAACCCGCACTGACCTTACCCAAGCTGGCCCAGTCCTATTTGTCTGCCGGCGAAGCCATCGAAGCAAAACTGCGCCAGGACATTGTTGTCAATGAAATGTTACGGGATGCCCTGGGCTTAACGCAGAAGCGGGCGGTAGAAGAGTCACAAGCTAACACACCCGGGGCGGCAACCTCTATTTTTAAGTACGTTGAGGCTGAGTATGTTAAGGCTCAGCTGGAACTTCAGCTGCAGATTCGCGGGCATCAGGGGGTCGGGTGGGAAGGTCAGGGGTTCAGCGGGGAAGAGTTGGCCATGGCGCGCCTGTGGCTGGAGGCTAAATCCATCTCCATTGCCGGGGGGTCTAATGAGGTGCAGCTGAACATCATTGCCAAACGCGTCCTGGGGCTGCCGGATTGACCGGTACCCGCCTGGCCAGCCAGTGGCGCTGAAGAATTGTGGGATGGCCGTCAGGGCCCGACCGGGCCAAGTCGCTTGCCCAGGCTGACCCGGTCTTCAATCTCGTACCCGGCAGCCTGGTAGAATGCCAGGGCACTCTTGTTGTCTGCCCGCACCTGAATATTCAATTTTGGGCAACCTAGTTGAACCAGACTTTGTTCCGCCTGGTGCATCAACACCGTGGCCACACCCTGACGTTGTGCATCGGGGTGACAGGCCATTTTATGAATCCAGCCCCGCACCCCGTCGAAGCCGGCCAGCACCGTACCCACCAGCTTTTCTTCAAGGAGGCAAACAAAAAAGAGTTCACCCTGGATTGTCAGCTTAGTTCGGATAACGTCCGCGGGCTTGTTCCAGGGTGGGTCCGTGGCGAATACTGTCTCCCAAAGGCTGATCACGGCTGCCGTATCGGTATCCCGGAACGGTCTTACGAGGTATGGGCTGGACATGGTGGCCTTCCTTAAACAGACAGCCTACCGCCCGCCCGGAAAAAATCAAACCCGCGAACCGCCGGAGGCCACTTTAGCCACCGGCACACCGGCAAGTTCCTGGGCCGGCAGAGTGGATACGCTGACATCACCACCGGGTTGGGCGGCAGCCTCATTAGTCTTGCGGGTCAGCACGTAGACCGTGGGCACCAGATACAGGGCAATGATTGCCGACCCGGCGACACCACCGGCGATGGCAGTGGCCAGGGGTGGCCAGAACGTGCCCCCGGCGACAATCAGGGGCACAAAGCCGCCGATGGTGGTCACCGTAGTGGAGACAATGTGTCTGGTCGCATCGACAACGGTGTCCGCAACATTGTCAATTTCCGCACCGGGGGCCTTGGCCTTAAGGGCGGATAACACAATAATGGCCCCGTTTATGGCCAGGCCCATCATGCCCAGGGAGCCGATCAGGGCCATGTAACCAAATGGGTAGCCGAATAACCGCACACCGAACAAGGCCAGCCCCAGGCTCAGCAGAGCAATTCCGCCAATCAACGCAGCCTGGCGAAAAGAGTTGAGGGAGAGGATGACCACAGCCGCCATGGCAAGAGCGAAAAACAAGAACATGGACACGATATTACCCATGGACTCAGCACTTTGTTCCGCCTCACCGCCAAACTGGAGCTGATAGCCGCTGGGCAGGGTATAACCCGCGGCATTCAGTTCATTCTTAATTTGTGCAAGCACGCCGGCGGGTAGGGTAAAGGGGATGAGGAAAGCCTGTACGGTGCTCACCCGCTGGCCCTGGTGGCGGTCGATGGCGGAAGCGGTCGGCACCAGCTTCCATTCACCAAGCTGATTAAGGGGTATGCCGCTGCCGCCGGACGTCAAAAGAGGCAAGCTGGTGAGGTTGGCCAGATTGTTGCGGTAAGCATCCGCCACGCGCACGCGAACCGGCAGTTCCGTGCTGCCTTCCTGTACCGTGCCGGCGGTGCTGCCCATCAAAGCCGAATTCAACAGCGTAGCCAAGGTGCCGGTTGATAAGCCGGCCTGGGCAGAAGCATTTTCGTTAGGCACAAATGATAATTTAGGCTCCATGGTGGATAAGGTGGCTCTGGTATAGGTCACACCGGGAATGGTGGCCATAATGGCTCTGAGGCGTTCCGACTGCTGCCGCAAAACTTCCAGATCCGGGCCCATTATGCGCGCCTCGATGGGGGCATCGGTGGGTGGGCCTTGCTCAAAGGGGATGGCCAGAATTTCCGCTTCGGGCAGTGCCTGGGCCAGGGTTTGCTGCAACTGGGGTAAAATGTCCAGGGTTGCCTGGGCATGGGTGGTATTTACCCAGGCGGAAGCAAAGCTGGATACGCGTTCGTTTAAGGAAATGACATTGTAGAAGACCCGGGGTGCTCCTTCACCCAACGTCCAGTATACGTCGCGGACTTCGGGATTTGCCCGTAACACGGCATCTGCCCGGGCTGCGGCTGCACGAGTTTCGTGGATGGAACTGTGTGCCGGCAGGGCAAGTTGGATCTGAAACTGATTCCGGTCCACCGGCGGGAAAAACTGTTGGGTCAGGGTGGGTGCCAGGGCAAAACCGATGGCGGGTAAAATACACGCTACGCCGATGCCGACAACCGGTTTTTGGATGGCGGCTTTTACCGAGGCGCGGTATTGCGCGGTAAGCCCCCGGTGACTGAAACCGGATTGCCACCATCGATGACCGGTCCGGCTGGGCCAACGTTTTTCCAGAAAACCGGCAATACTGGGTACCACAGTCATGGCCAACAGAAATGAGCTGGCCACGGACAAAGCAACCGTGACGCCAAGCGTGCCGGTAAAATCTCCCACCCCGCCCGGGGACATGGCAATGGGCATAAAGGCAAAAACCGTGGTTGCGGTGGAGGCGCCCAGGGGAATCAGCAGGTGTTGCACCGACCGGGCAATGGCGTCGCTGATGGGCACGCTCCGGGCGCGGCGCAGCTTGTAGTCTTCCACTACCACAATGGCGTTGTCGATCAGCAAGCCAAGAGAAATAATGAGTCCGGTAACCGACATCTGGTGTAAGGGGATGTCCAGAAGCTGCATGCCGATCAGCACCATGGCGGCGGACAGGGGTAAGGCTACACCCACGGTGAGTGCCGAGCGCACACCCATGAACCAGATCAGGACCAGCAGTACAATAATCAAGGCAAAGACGAGGTTGGTGCCCAGATCATTCATGCGCTGGCCGGTATAGTCACCCTGGTTGTAGACCACCTTAAGTTCAAGACTGGTGGGCAGGGTACTGCGAAAGCGTTCGATCTCAGCCAGAGCGGCACCGGTCCAGGTTGCTATTTGACGGCCCGGCTGCATTTTTGCATTGATTAAGACCACGGGTGTGTTCCGGTGCAGGGCCATGGACCGGGGGGGTGACACCCGGTGCTTGGAGACTTGCGCTACGTCGGAAACCCGCAGGGCGCTGCCACCGGCGGAGGTGCCCAGGGGAATCGCGGCGATACGCTCGGGAGAATCCAATTCAGCTTCTACTTCAACCAGGATATCGGTTGCTGAACTGCGCAGACGTCCGGATGGAGACTTGGTGTCAGCTTGACGGATCCGTTGGGCAACCTGTTCGGTGGTGAGGTGTACGTTGGCCAGGCGATAGGGGTCAACGGCCACCAGAACCTCTTCTTCCGCTTCCCCCCAGGATTCCGCTATTTCTGTTCCGGGCAGATTGGCTAAGCGCAGGCGCAGGGACTCCGCCATCCGGGACATTAAATTGAGCTGAATGGGTGCAGTGCCTTGCCAACTCAAGGCGAGAATGACCGTGGACGCCAGTGGTTTGTTAAGCGTCAGTTCGGGTTCAGTGGCCTCTGGGGGCAGGGTGGGGGCAATGTCACCCAACTCATCGCGTACCTCGGACCAGATGGACGCCACCTCATCAGCGCTGATGTGATCGTACAGTTCGACACCCACCACGGATGTACCCGCCTTTGAGGATGAGGTGATCTCCTTGATCTCCGGCACTTCCCGTAGCGCCGTTTCGATAGGTTCACTGACCAACGACTCCATGCGTGATGCCGTTGCGCCGGGAAGAAAGGTATTCACCCGGGCCCAGCGTTCGGTCATGGTTGGGTCTTCCTGGCGGGCCAGGCTGAGGAAGGCCATGGCGCCCAAAACCACCACTGTGACGACCAGTAACAGGGTGAGGCGCGGATTGGTATAAAAGGTATTTGCTTGCATGTCAGCCTTTGAATGCCACCGGCGTAACCCGTTGTCCGGGCACCACCCGCTGTACGCCGGCGCGAACGATGCGATCCTCATCAGACAGAGTGCCCCTGGCAAATACGCGCTGGGCTTCGGTATGCACCACGTCCACCAGACGGCGCTCCACCGTGTTGTTGGCGTTGATTACCATGACTCCCCACAAACCCCGCTCCCCGGCGGTCAACGCGCTGATGGGCAGCCAAAATCCGGGCTCCTGGACGGACTCCGCCACCTGCATCTCAACAACAGCACCCAGGGGAATGTTGGCGTCCAGATTTAACACGGCGGTAAGGGTACGGGTGGCCGGGTCAACTTCCGGCAGAATAGTGGACAAGGTGGCGGCAAAGTTCTGTTGTTGCCACACCAGGGTGTAAGCGCCACCGGGTTCCATTTGCTGTGCCAGATGGGTGGGTATGCCAACGTGAGCCTCAATCTGATCGTTTTCCACCAGGCGTAAAACCGGTTGCCCCGGACCCACTTGGGCACCTTCGTCCACATACCGGGTTTGAATGGTGCCGGTAAACGGGGCGGTGACGGTTGCTTCCGCCAGTTCGGCCAACCTTGCGCCGCGACTGGCTATGGCCCGTTGCAGGCTGGATCGGGCGACATCCAATTGTGCCCGTTTGGCCCCCAGGGCAAGATTAGCCTCATCATAAGTCTGTCTTGAGGTATGGCCCTTGACCAGCAGCCGGCGCAGGCGTTGTTCGGTGTTGACGGCAAGCTGGGTGTCTGCCTCCGCAGCCTTCAAACTGGCCTTGGCAAAGGCCACGTCGGCATCAGCTTCCCGTACCGCTGCGTTCAGGGTGTCTTGATTTAAGGTTGCCAGCAGTTGGCCGGTGTGCACGGTGACACCCACGTCAATTTTGACCTCGGCAATTTCGCCACCCCGCTTAAAACCCAATTCGGCACTGCGGGTGGGGATGACCCGGCCGGCATAGGTTCTGTGGGTGGTGAAGTGGGAGGCTTGTTTGACGGTTACAAAAGAGACGTTAATACCGGCGTGAGCATCCGTGGCCCACATCAGGGCGCCTAGCTGCAAGGTGATAACCGTGGCGGCGATGAGGATGAAGCGCCACCGGTGATCTTGCAAATTACGTTTTATCATTCGGGCGTGCATGGCCAAATCCTGGTTGGTGGATAGCTGAATCAAATGTTGACGATGAACACATTGGATGGATAATATACGCAATGTGTTCAATGTCAACATCAGTTTACGCGGTTGGCTGTGAAAAAAATTTGAAGGGGGAAGCAAATGTTTGACGACTGGGCAAATGTTCACCAACAGGCAATAATGGCGTGGATGCCAACCGTGAAATTCTCATGACATTGAGCTTTTGATGAAATCAAGCAAGGCGGCTATCGCCAAACCGAAGAATAGTTACCACCATGGTGAATTGCCCGGGGTGCTGATGGCCCTGGCCCTGGACCATATCGAAGCTTCGGGAACAGAAAAGCTGAGTTTACGGGCTCTGGCGCGTGAGGCGGGTGTTTCTCAGACCGCGCCGTATAGACACTTTCCCACCAAACGTTGTTTATTGGCCGCGTTGGCGACCAAGGGTTTTGTCTCGTTGCGCGAAAGCATGCGCCTGGCCATGGATGATGAACTGACGGTTCAGGGACGTTTTATTGCCATGGGTGAAGCCTATGTCCGCTTTGCCCTGGATAATCCAACTACCTATCAATTGATGTTCGGGGCGGTGCTGGGGGATTTCTCCGACTACGACATGCTCCATGATGCAGCGGCCGAGAGTTACGATCAGGTCCTGGAAACCCTGCGGGCATTGATTGCCGAAAACAACCTCGACGAAGACCCGATGCACCTGGGGGGTGTGGTTTGGTCAGGGGTTCACGGCATGGCTTCGCTGTTGCTGCAGGGCAAGGAAAAGGCCGCGCTGGCTGATGCTTCAGCAAAAGCCGCGGCGGATGCCACGGTGCCGGAAGGGCCACCGCCGGCGGCTGAACCCCGGCCCATACCCAGTGCCCCTCAGTCGATAAGCTTGCTGGGTGCGGATATAAACAAATCCCTGCGCTCGATGTTTGGTCATTTGCTACGTTGACCTTCAATTGTTCGGTACCCCGGCCGGTGACTTTATCCCGGCCGGCGGCTTTGTCCCGGAATATGGCGCCATTTGGGTTAATATGGGACTTTTATTATAGAGGGCAGTGCTAGGTGGCTTACGACAAACCAATTCCACGCCGCGGCGTGCACACACAACCTTTCTGGGAGGGGGCAAAAAATAATCAGTTGATGCTGCCCAGATGTACGGACTGTAATCGGGTCCATTGGTACCCGCGACACATCTGTCCCTTCTGCCATTCGGTCAATCTGGAGTGGATCCAGGCCAGTGGGGAGGGCACCATTCACACCTATGCGGTTCAACATCTGGCCTTTGGTCCCTGGGCTGAAGAAGCACCCTATGTCACGGCGTATATTGACCTCAAAGAGGGTGACCGGATGCTGACGGTATTGCGCGGGGTCGATCCCAACAAGCCGGAAGAAATCAAAGTAGGCGCACCGGTTAAGGTGGAATTTGAGCAGGCCAATGAAGATACGTTTATTCCCTTCTGGCGTGTGGTGGAGGGTTTTTAGATGCCGGGTACCCTATATAAATCCGCCGCCATCGTAGGTGCTGCTGAGGCAGATGAAATTGGCTTTCTTGAAGAGCCCAAAACGGCCCTGCAACTGCATATTGAAGCCATTAAAAACTTAAGTACCCAGACCGGTGTGCCGATCTCGCGTATTGAAGGGGTCTTTTCCACCGGTTGGTCTTCAGAACTGTGTGAACATCTGGGTATACACCCCAAGTACATCGACACCACCGCCGTGGGTGGGTGCTCGTTTGAGATGCATGTACATCACGCCATGGCCGCCATTCATGCAGGGATCATTGATATAGCCCTGGTCAGTCACGGCGAAAACGGCCATTCTGTGCGCAAAATCGGCGGCGGTGGTACCGGCAACTACGGCCGGGGTGCCGGGGCGGTCTCACCCGGTGTGGAGATGACCATGGCTTATGGTGTGAACGGCGCGCCCGCTGGGTACGCCCATGCCATGGTACGCCATATGCATCGCTTTGGCACAAGCCGGGAGGACTATGCGCACATCGCCAAGGTGACCCGGGACTGGGCCACCCTTAATCCCCGTGCCGCCATGTATTCCAAGGAAAAACACCCGTTTGGGGGACCCATTACCGTACAGCAGGTTGAAGAATCCCGCTTGATCGCCTGGCCGCTGACTATTTTGCACTGCTGCATGGTGGCGGATCACGGCGGAGCGGTGCTGTTGGCCAGTCCGAAAGTTGCCGCTTCGCTGCATACAAAACCCGTTTGGGTGGCCGGTGCCGGGGAAAGTATGGGGCACGCCAACATGCTTGAGATGGATGATTTTACCGCCACCTCAGCGGGTCGTTCCGCGGCTGCGGCTTACAGCATGGCCGGTTTGGGCCCGGACGATATGGAGATGGCGTTGATT
>JANQMF010000039.1 GCA_028280225.1 Pseudomonadales bacterium
TGGTCTACCAACTACGGTGGCAGATCGTCAGCGTTGCCATGGGTTTTGTCTTAACCACCCTGGCCGGGTGGTTCCTTATCACCGAGTTTCCCGACCTGGTGACCCTGTTTGCCTCACAGGCGATGATCGACAAGGTTCAGGCTGGAGAGTTATGGACCGACGGCCTGCTGAATATTGTGCCCTCCTCCATCCTGTCGGTGCAGATTTTTACCAACAATATTCTTGTGGCGCTCACCACACTGAGCCTGGGTGCCCTGTACGGCCTGGGCACCATCTACATCATCAGCCTCAACGGCCTGATGTTGGGAGGCATATTTGCCTTTGTCGCCGCTTACGGCATGGATGACCAACTGTTGAAGTTTGTCATGGCCCACGGACCGGTGGAATTGAGCGTGATCATATTGGCCGGCGCAATCGGCTTTTCCATTGGCGAAAGTCTGGCCCGCCCGGGGCAACAAAGCCGGCGCAGCGCTTTCCAGAAAGCAGCAACAAACGGCGCCAAACTGATGTTTGTGTGTGTGCTGTTTTTGCTTGGCGCGGGACTCATTGAAGGTTATATCTCCCCCAACGACTCTTTTGACTTCACCTTTCGCGCCCTGGTCGGCTGGGGTTATTGGCTGATTTTTGTTGGGGTTTTGCTGGGCATCCCCAGGAGCCGCAGGGCTGAGGACAAGACGTAAGCGCGGTAGCCTGTAGCCGTTAAACCCGGTGTTGAGCTTTCAACCTTTGATATTGCAGGGTCAGTCTGGCTTCCACATCCTTAGGTTGGGTGAGAATCACCTGGGCGCCAAGCCGCTGCACCCCCACCGCCATTTCGGTAACCGCGCGCTGGTAAGACGCACTGGCTAACCGCAAATAGATATCCCGCTGCTGCGCCGGTTCAAGCTCACCAATTGATTTTATTTCCTCACCCAGCAAGCTGATCACTACGGGCAAATGCCGCCGTCCCCACAGACGCAAGCTGCGGCCAAAGTTCCCGGCAAGAGATTGACCGTACAGGTCGGTCATGAGGATGATTAAGCTTCTGTGCCCTGCCACCCGGTCGGCGGCTAACGCCGCGGCCAGCAGATCCGTTTCCACCATCTGTAACTGCACCCGGCTCAGGGCGGCATGAATGGTTGCCGCTCCCCGCAGACCCGATTGAGGCGCAATCACCTGATCCGGTGTTGCCCCCGCAATGACCAACCCCACATGGTCACCCTGGGCGGTTGCCCGTTGCGCAAATCGGCTGGCCAGATTGGCATAGTGGGACAACAAACTGAGCGCATCAACCTGAGTACGTGCGGTACGGCCGGCGTCTACAACCAGCATAATCTGCAGGCTCTGTTCTTCAGTGTGCACCCGGGTGATCCACTTCTGCAATTTGGCGGACGCCTTCCAGTCAATCGACTGCCTGGGATCTCCGGCAACATAGTCCCGCAGATGATGTATTTGCCCACTGCCCCCAACATGGTGAGCCTGTTCACCCACCCGGGTGTTGGCTGCAAATTGTCGGCCTTCGCCACTCAAATCCGCTGCAACGCTAAGCTCAACCTCGGGACCCGGAGCCTGGGGCCACCAGGCCATGCCCAGGGGTCCCAGGACCTTGACCCGTAAGCCGGACCAGGGCCGACAACCTAACTCACTGGCGGTGACCCTGAGCGTCATCAATCCATCCCGGCCCGCCAGATCAAACCGCCGGGGCGTCTGATCCGCCTGTATGGAAGCCGGCAGGTTAGGCACATAACGCAGCTTACGCACCCGGTTAGTCGGATCCACAACACACAATTGCAGTTCCTGAGTCTTGCCTAAACTTAAAGGTCTATTTTCCTTCAAATGCACTTTCAGGGGTGTCCGGCGCACTACCCACCACTCATAAGCAAGAGCAGCCACCCACAGGGCAAGCAGATAACGCCACCAGGCCGCTGAATCCGGAATCCACTGACCTGATATGCCCGTCAGGGCAATCAGCGCCAGCAAAAAGATGGACAGTGCGGATAAGTTCATGGTGCCGGAACGGTGCCGCTATTTGGGGACCGCGACATTGGCCAGAACATGCTCCAGGACCTGGCCGGCGGTAACCCCCTGTAAGGCAGCTTCCGGGGTCAGGACCAGGCGATGCACCACTACCCAGGGGGCAACCCGGCGAACATCATCCGGGGTAACATAGTCCGCACCGTTGAGGGCAGCCTCAGCGCGTGCAGCCTGGGCCAGGACCAGGGCACCCCGCATGGATACGCCCAGATTGACGCTGGCGCTGTCCCGGGTTGCGCCGGCAATATCCAGCGCATAATGAAACAGCTCATCCGCCATATGCACCGCGTCCAGCGAAGCCCGCGCAGCATCAATTTGCGCAGCGGGAATTGGTGTCAGGCTTTGTGCCGCCTCGTTAACCTGTCCAACGGATACGTAACGTTGCAACCCCTGCAGTTCGTGCTCCCGGGAGAGATAGGCCACCGGAATACACAACGCAAAACGGTCGAGCTGAGATTCCGGTAAGGGAAAGGTGCCTTCAAATTCTCTGGGGTTTTGGGTTGCCATGACGACAAACTGTTCCGCCAGGGGATAGGTGTCCCGGTCGATGGAGACCTGACGCTCCTCCATGGCTTCCAGCAGCGCAGACTGAGTTTTAGGCCCGGTACGATTGATTTCATCCACCAATACCACATCCGCAAAAATTGGCCCGGGCTGGAACTCAAATTCCTGGGTTTTGGCGTTGTAGATGTGCACCCCGGTGACATCCGTCGGCATCAGATCCGCGGTCCCCTGAATACGTTTGAATTCACCGCCGATAACCCGGGCAAACGCCTGGCTGAGCCGGGTTTTTCCCAAGCCCGGTGCACCCTCCAGCAAGATATGGCCACGGTTCAGCAGGGCGATGGAAAGGCCGCGCAGAATATCCTGCATTCCGTACATGACCTTGCCGATCTCAGCCTGTAAGTGCGCCTCTAAGCCCTGAGCTGCCGTCATAGTGTTCTCCTTTGCAAACGCATAGTTTAAGTCCCTAGTGCAAACGTGTATCCAATGCCTGTAACTGCCGGCATATGTCGCGCAAATCGACCTTTGTGCCCCCGACCTGCTGTTCATAACTTTGTTGCAGGGCATCTACCTGGGCGGAATCCAGGAGGGGTTTGCCGCGCAGCTGCGGCCATGCGCCGGCATAGTTTTTTCTACCCGTCTCATCATCCGTTAACAAAACTGTCCCGCCCCGGTTATGGGCGTCCAGCCAGTTTTCAATCAACAGGCGGCCGGCATCCACCGGCCTCAGCTTGCGGGTCATAAATCCAGCCAGAGCTTGCACCAGCTCACTTTGCCGCGGAATCTCGCGCCCCGGGCGGGGCCGCCCGAACCGGGCTGAAGTACCCAACAGATAGAGCAGCCAGAACAAGATCACAAAGGTGATGCTGATGTGTAAACGCGGATCGCTGAAGAAGGCATCCGGATCATACAGACTGCTGATCCCCTGATGATAATCGTCAAATATGACAACCCCATCCGGCGCCAGATGATACGCCAGAACATTTTCCAGAAACCGTGCATTGCCGGCCCGGTTGATGCCCCGGTTGGCAAACAGGGACGCAAAGCCGCTGATCAACACCATACCTTCACCTTGCCGGAACTGCCATAAACCCGATCCCGGATAGTCGGCATAGGGAGCAAGTTGCATGACGTAATTGCGGTCTGACTGTTCTGCCGGGGCCCACAAGTGTGTGCTCATATCCGTGACCCCCTGTAAGCTGTCTACGCCACGAAACAGCGGGTGCCCTGCCTCGGGCAGCAAGGTTATGGGCGTGGGCTCGAGCGGTTGTGAACTCAGGGTCAAAATCTCGGGCCCAACCTCATAAGCTTGATCGTCTTCATCGACAATGGGGGTAAAGGACATTCCGGTCAGCACACGAATCTGTCCCGGCAGTCCCGCCCTGCCAAAAGCCGCCCACTTAGGTGTTTCGTTTAACGCTGATAACAATATCAGCATATTCCCCCGATCCAACCAGTCTGTCAGATCCGCTGCTTCCCCGGCCAGCCCATCCCCGCCGGCATAATCCAGAAACGGTGCCGTCACAATCAGCACGTTCCCCCGTTCCGGGGCCTTCTCACCTAAGGTGGAATAACGCTCCTGCAGACTGAGCACTTTGATTCCCGCAGTGGCCAGCCAGGTTTTAAGCGCGTAGTAACCGTCAGGACCCCGTTCCTGGCTGGTCGGCCTGGGGGCGGATGGCGCCTGAGCCGGTGAATACAACAACAGGCTCAACACAATCAGGGCCAGCAGGGCGCCGCCCAGGGTTACCAGACGGTCATTCATCACTCAGGCTCTTGGAGTGCATCAACATTTGCTCTCCGGCATCCAGCAGTTCCCGCATTTGCCCCGCATCAGGCTGCCAATTCCCGTACAGGGCGCGCTCCGCCGCCTGGGCGATCCGTCCCAGAGCACTGCCGCCCCGGTTCCTATCCAAAGACAGAATGTCTTTGTGGGTCAGGCCCCGGGGATCAGCAATCTGTTGCCGGCGCACCAGGTCTGCCAGTAGAAACCTGAGCAACACAACCGGCTGTTGTGCCAATGGCGCTGCTTCAACGTCCTGCCAGGTCAGGTCCACAACCTGCCTGGGCGTAAAACTAATCTGACCGGATGGCCTGGATGGCAACGCGCGGCGCGTACGCCTGATACGTTTTATTTCCATGAACAGCATAACTGCTGCTGTGAGCACAATCAGGGCCATGCAGACGTACAAGATCCCGGCGAAGAACTTCTCAAACGCCGGCAGGTTCTCCAGCCAGCGGTCAAATCGACCGCCTTCACCGTCAAGCCAGTTGCTCAACCACAGCCAGAGCCGGTCCTGCAAACTCAATTGTTTGGTTGGGAGCTGAGGCAGGGTAGCCAGAATTGTGTCCAAGGATGCTGTGGATGTACCGAGCGGTTGAGGGGCAGTGGCATAAAACTGCTGCAGTCCCGCCAACTCATCCCGGCACTGAAACTTGTAACTCACATCATCGGTTGAAAATACCAGGCATTGAGCCATCTCTTGTGGATCCTGCGCCCCGGCCACAGGTATGGCCAGGGTCAAGGTCAGGCAAAACAGGGATAGGATACGCCCTATTTGGGGGTGTTCGTTCACGCGGTATCGAGGGCCTCGATACGTTGCTCCAGATCAGCCCCCCGTTTGCGCAGTTTAAGATCGTTAAATATGGCGACTCCAAAAGCGTAGGTAATTGGTGTAACCACCGCTGACAAGAGCGGGACCACCACCAGATTCACAAAGGACAACGCAGATGCGGAAACATCATTTTCATCCGCGGAAAAAAACACCCCAACCCCGGACAGGATACCAACAAACAAATAAACAACCATCAATATAAACGCGAGGATCGTCAAAATAATGGTGGTACGCCACCAGTGCCCCCAAACCAGTTGATGGCTTTGTTTGAGCGCCTCAATAATGCCCATTCTATCCGTTACCACCAGATAGTTTGAAAACAATAACGAAACCGTCAGGATCACACCCGGGATAATGAGCGCAATGTAACCCAGCAAAATGATAAGGACAAAAAGCAACATACACCCAAGTACAGCAAAATAGCGGCTTAAGCCAACCCGGCAGGCATCACCCAGGGTCGGGTTTTTGCCGTCAGCAATATCGCTGACCAGAGAGATCAGCGCCCCGTAGAGAATAACCCCCACCAGAATACTGGCCACAAATAAAAATCCCAGAGCGGCGGCGGCACCAACATCACCTTGCTCCGCGGACATCTGCATTAACACACTGGGTATGTTAGTCAGCACGGAAAGAATGGCACCCAGTATCAGTGCCTTTACAAAACAAGCTTTAAGCAGGTTAAAACCGTCGTCGAGCACGCCACCAATAGACAGGGGTTCGGTTGGCTTCTGGTACATGGGTAAGCTCCGCATCAGGTTAAGCCCAGCGTCAGATCAGCGCTGTTACGGGTCGCTGTGTCACAGGTCGATACCCCAGACATTTGCCGGGCTGAGAAATAAACCGTATTAGATTAACATACTAACCAGAAGGTTTAACCTGACAGTTCACATCCCGGGTATGCAGCTTTAAGCAAATCTCGTAAACAATGTTCTGCCCGGGCCCCAGGTCCTTAAACCCACCCAGATGTGGCAGACCGCTAAGGGGCTCAGCGCAGAAAAAAGGCTGGTTGCTTGGCGACCAAACCACAAGAGCCGATAAATTTTTTGAACTTTCCATGGTTAAAGCCGCCTGCCACTCGGGCCATTGAATCTCCACGGGGCCGCTGAGGTCTGAAAAAACGTGATCCAGTTCAACCTTGTCCACCTCAATACCCTGCGCCAAGCCACCATCCGACGTTAAGGGAACTGTTGGAAACCCCTCTTCCATTACCCACATCGACGTTACCTCCGCGCGCAACCGGGCCTTGGGCGTGCGGGTAAAAAAGGGATGTAGCCCCGCAGCAACCGGCATGGGGGTTGCGGACAAATTGACCACTTCAATGCCCAGCGACAATTGTGTTGCCCGCAAAATATAGTGCTGCTCTACCCGATAGGACCAGGGCCAGGTATCCGCTGAATGTTCAAAGTGCAGAACCGCTTGCCGCGCGTTGGCCTGTTGCACATGCCAGGCACCCCGCCAGCCGTGTCCATGGATGGGGTGCGGCTCAACGTCCGTGGCCAGTTGAACTGTCCGCCCACGGTACGCAAAACGCCCATTCTTTATGCGGCTACACCAGGGCACCACAACAAAGGCCGCCGGGTACCGCGGACCCCTGGGGTGCAGCCAATCTCTGCGCCCCCGGGAGGTTAAAGAATAGAACGCCGCCAAGCTGCCGCCCTGATCGGGAAACAGTTCGACATGGGTTTGATCAGCACTTAAGTGCAGCTTTTTCGGTGTGTTCACTGGCGGAACCTGAACGGGTGCGGTACAAAGTCTGCTCAAAAGATACACCAATTCCTGTGGAGAAACTGACGGTGAGTGAGAAAAAAAGTGTCGGTATTCAGCTACCCCGGCAGGCCCAGCACCAGACGGTTGAAGAACGTTGGGCTTATGAGTTGGAAGCATTGGCACCCATTGCTGAGATTGTCGAAATTCGCGCGAATTCACCCGCGGAGTTTGCCCGATCTGTCGGTGATCTGGATGCCATCATCACCTCCTGGGGACTGCGTATTGATCGCAAGATTATCGAGCAGCTTAAACAAGCCACGGTGATCGGCGTGGGCAGCGTTGGGGTGGATATGGTGGACATTCAGGCAGCCACCGAAGCGGGAATAGTAGTGACTAATGTCCCGGACATTTTTATCGAAGAGGTTGCTGACCACGCCATGGGCCTGTTGTTGGATCTGGCCCGGATGACCCCAACCATGACCCGCATGGCAAAAAACGGCGACTGGTACAAAGCCCGTCCCGTGCTGAGCCAAATACCCAGATTGATGGGGCAAACCTTGGGATTGTTTGCTTTTGGCAATGTTGGCCACTGTATGGCGCGCCGGGCTCAGGCATTTGGCTTGCATGTCATTGCCCACGATCCCTATGTCAGCGAATTAGAACTGTCCGCCAACGGTGTTGAACCCGTTGGCTTTAACGAACTGCTGGAGCGCAGCAACTATCTCTCCATCCATGCGCCTCACAATGAAGAAACTGAACACCGCTTTAACGAGGCGGCTTTTGCCCGCATGGCAAAAACCGCAGTCATCATCAACACTGCCCGGGGGCCCATCATTAAGGAAAGTGCGCTGATCAACGCCTTGCAGCACGGCGAAATTGCCGGAGCCGGTCT
>JANQMF010000054.1 GCA_028280225.1 Pseudomonadales bacterium
AAAGTGACCCCAGCATGTTGTTGCCGTTGCTGGGTTTTCCGTCCGTGCAGGCCGCGGGCCAGGGGGATATTCTGAGCACCAGGGTCACCAACCAATGTGTGGGTTCACGAGCCTTCTGTATTCCGGATGGCCACCGGGTTGATGTTGAACAATATCAGCTACACCAGACCCTGCGCACGGATCAGTTTACCTTCAAGCTGATTTGGGGACATCGCGAAATGGAGGAAATACTGCCCAGCACCTACACCGGAGAAGCTTTTTTGTCTCTATTTGACGCCTCACGCAATACCACCAAGGATCAGGACCAGATTGAGTTGAGAATATCTTCAGACTTTGACGGCCCCTTTAACTTTGTTGCCGGTGCGTCTTATGCCAAGGAAGAAACCGATATGCTGGCGTTTGCCACCGTGGGCCTGTCGGGTTTGTTTAACTTTGTCGACACGGACCCAAACGATGGGGCGGATGTGGGCAATGCCCTGTTACCCACCTTTAATGTGACCCCGCCCTTGTTTAACGCCGACGGCACCTTAGCCCTGGAAACGGATTACATCACGGACCCCGCCATGGCAGGCGCAGCCCAGGACCGGGATACCACCGCATTTTATTTTGACTTTACCGTGGATTTAAACGACGCCTGGTCCATCAGCGCCGGGGTCCGCTACACCAACGATGAAAAAGAATTCTTCCGCCGCCAGAACCCGGGCGGCCCCTGTACCGCGCTGACCCCGGCCAAAGACCAGGTGCCGGTGAACGGGGTCTGCCTGGACCGCCGGTCCAATGCCGTATCACGGGTGGGCAATGGTTTTACCGCACGGGATTTGAGGCCTTTTGAGATACCCCTGCCCGATACCGCCTTTGAGATTGCGCTGAACGCTGAGGATGAGTGGGACGAAACCACCTACCGCTTTGTTGTAGACTATACGGTAAACGACAATGCCATGGCCTACTTCAGTTATGCCACCGGATTTATTTCGGGAGGGTTTACCGAAACCTGTTCCACCCAGGCCACGTGCCTGCCCTTTGATCAGGAAACCAACGAAAACTTTGAAGTGGGTTTTAAAGGTCAATTCATGGAAAACACCCTGCAGACCAACTTTGCGGTTTTCTTTACCGAGTACGAAGACCTTATCCGTTCCCAAGTGGTGCCGTTCACCAACATTTTTGGCAACACCACTCAGGAGACCATCAACGTAAATGCCGGGGTTACCGAGGCGTGGGGCGTTGAAGCGGAAGTCACCTGGCTGCCTTCACCCAACCTGCAAATCAACTTCAACCTGGGGTACCTGGACCACGAATACGACGAATTTGTACTGAACGGCGCGGACCTGTCCAACCTGGACGTGCCCTTTTCTCCCGAATTGAAGTACGGTATTTCCATCACTTACGACCACGAGTTTGGTGACGGTTTCCTCACCTGGAATACCAACTTCAACCATCAGGACGAAGCCGAGTTTTCCGTATTCAATTCACCGCTCACCCAGATGAGCGAACGGGATTTGTGGGATGCCAATGTCACCTACCGGGATGGCGAAGACCGCTTCCGCATCACCCTGTGGGCCAAAAACCTCCTGGATGAGCGTTATCGAACCGCCGCCAATTCCGTGGCCGGCTTGTGGAATTTCACCATGTACGGACGTCCCCTATCTTATGGTCTGGAGTTTTCCGTCCATCTGGACTAGGCCACAACAACGGCTACCGCCACCCCCGGGGTGGCGGTGTCTGCCTGGTTTAACCCCACAAACCCCTTGCAGCCACCGGCCGGCCAATATGACTAAGCCCGATGTGACAAAACAAAGCTACAAAGTTTTTCAATGGGCCAGCGGCACCGTTGGCCAACACGCTGCCCGGGTGGCCCTGGCCCGTGACCATCTGGACTTGATTGGGCTATACGTTTATTCACCGGATAAGGCGGGCAAGGACATCGGCAACCTGTTGGGCCGCGACCCAACGGGCATCCCAGCCACCAACAACAAGTCGGTGGTGCTGGAATCCGATGCTGACATTGTCATACACGCCCCCCTGGCTTCCCTGGTTTACGGTGACCATCCGGAGCAGGATCTGGACGATATCTGTGACTTGCTGGCGGCCGGCAAAAATGTGATTACCGTGGTGGGTTATCTGTACCCCAGTGTTCACGGCGATGCCGTGGTGGCGCGTCTGCGGGATGCATGCCGGCAAGGTAACGCAACCTTCCACTCCACCGGGCTGAATCCGGGCTGGATGGGGGATGTAATACCACTCACCATGAGTACCCTGGCTGAAAGCATCGATCTGGTCCATGTCTTGGAGATCAGCAACTTTCAGTACTACCCTTCGCCGGAAATCATGTTCGACGCCATGGGATTCAACAGCACCCCGGCCGCGTTTGAGGTCAAAAACAAACGCCAGGGCCATTGGCTGAACGGCCTGTTTTCCGAAAGTGTGCAAATGGTGGCAGACGGCATGGATCTGGGGGTTACCGGAGTGACCTCACAGATGGAAATTGCCCTGGCGGAAAATGATCTGCACACGGCTTCCGGCACGGTTCAAGCCGGTAACGTTGCGGGTCAACATTGGCGTTGGGCCGGTATCAACAGCGCCGGAGAAGAAAAGGTGGTCCATGAAACGGTGTGGCGTATGCATACGGATGTTGCTCCGGACTGGGCCCGGGGCAAACACAGCGTACACATCACCGGCAACCCAACCATGCATGTTGAATTTGACGAAAGTTATGTGAGTGACGGCCTGCTGGCCACGGCCATGCATGCGGTTAACGCAATTCCGCACGTGGTTGCCGCGGACGCGGGGATTAAAACCTTGCTCGACTTGCCTTGGCTATTGACGCATAACAGGGAGGCAAAGAATGAATCTTAAGGGGAAAAATGCCATTGTCACCGGGGCTGCGGTGGGGCTGGGCAACAGTTATGCCCAGGCCTTGGCCGCCGCGGGGGTTAATCTTGCCCTGTGTGATCTGCGGCCGGAAATAATCGACCTGCCCAAACGGCTGCAGACATATCCTATCCAATGCCATAGCTGGCAGGGTAACGTAGCGGACCCGGACCACGTGCGCACCGTGGTGGACGGCGCCAAGGCAAAGCTGGGCAGCATTGATATTTTGATCAACAATGCCGGGGTCTGGGCCGGCAGTGTGGCGGATGACCCCATGGATAAGTCCCTGCTGGACTACGATCAAGTGATCGGCACCAACCTGTATGGCGAATATCTGTTTGGCCGGGCGGTCATTCCCATCATGATCGACCAGGGCAGCGGCGGCGACATTGTCAACATCGCCACGGACCATATGGTCACATGCGGCACCCCCCACCATTGTTGCCCCCACAATCCCCAATGTCCCTGGGGAGAAAGCCCCCGGCCAACCGGGGGTGGCGATAACATGGATTTGTACGATGCCAGCAAATGGGGCTTAAACGGTTTTCTGTTTGCCTGGGCCAAGGCCCTTGCCCCTCACGGTATCCGGGTAAATGCCCTGTGTATGGGTGCAACCGACTCCCATATGTTGCGTGGCTTCCACAATTTTGACCCCAGCCCGGAAGAAGAAGCTTCCTGGATGCGGGCTGAGGACAACGCCCGGGTTTTACTGGAACTGCTCGAAGAAGGGCCCGGCGGCCGCAACGCGCAAAACCTCAACTTTTGTGTGGGCAGACCCGTTGCCCTGGAACCCCCCAACCCGCACATCTACCTCAATCCGGATCAAATTAAGGTAAAGGTGGTCCCATGAATATTCAGGATCTGGCCGGGCGGGTAGCCATCGTCAGCGGGGCCGCCCAGGGTCTGGGCCGGACTATTGCCCAGCGTCTGTCTGACGACGGCCTTAAGGTACTGGCTTTTGACGTACAGCCGGGGGTCTCGTCTTTAGACCCGCTCGCCAATATGACCACCATGGTCGCTGACGTCAGTCGCCTGGAAGATGTCGAAGCGGTGGTTAAAACCGCCGCCCAACTGGGCCGTATCGGTATTGTTGTAAACAACGCCGGCAGGTGGAAACCAACCCCGGTGGACAGTCCCTGGCAACAGGCCCTGGACGACTGGCACTACATCATGGACACTAACCTTAAAGGGGTCATGATGATGTCCCGGGCTACGGTCCCCCACCTTCAACGAAACGGTGGCGGACATATCATCAACATGTCCACCTACTATGTACTGCCCGCCAGAAGTGACGGAACCAATCCGCCGGATACCGATTTATATGGCGCATCCAAGTGGGCCTTAAACGGTTTTACCGATGCCTGGGCGAAGTATCTTGCCGGAGACAATATTAAGGTGAACGCACTGTGTATGGGTGCCGTGGACACACCCATGCTACGTGGCCTGTTTGCCGACGGAGAATTGCCGGAAAGCCTGGGGCAGGTCATGCAGACCACACAAATTGCCCAGCAGATGATCGAGCTGATAAACAGCGGGCGCAGCGGCGAAAATATTGGCGCCTGGGTTGGCGAGCCGGTAACCATCGGTGAGCAACCACCCCTGCACGCACGCATAACCGGGACCGGGGCTAACTCGCCTCCGGGCGGGAACTGACTATGGGACTGTATGAAGATTTTCGTTTAGACGGACAGGTTGCCGTGGTGACCGGCGGTGGACGCGGCATCGGCCGGGGGATTGCCCTGGGGATGGCGGACTGTGGGGCAGACGTTGTGGTGCTTGCCCGGCGTCAGGCTGATCTGGATGCCGTGGTTCAGGACATCGAAGCCCGGGGCCGGCGCGGGCTTGCCATTGCCGCGGACGTGATGGACTGGAACGCCATCCCCGCGGCCTTGGACCAGGTTGTGGATAGGTTTGGACGTCTGGATATTATGGTCAACAACGCCGGCGGGAATCTGGACCGCAAAACTTATGCACTCCCGGATATTCCCATCAACAAGTTTGATGAGCAGTTGCAGCTGAACATGAAAACCAAATTCTGGGGCTCTCAACAAGCCGCCAAACGGATGGACAGCGGCGGCAGCATTATCAACATCATCTCCATTGCCGCCCACAAACCATCCCCGGGGTTTGGTGTTTATTCCGCGGCCAATATGGGCATGATCAGCATGACCCGCACCCTGGCCGTGGAACTGGCACCCAAGGGGATCACCGTCAACTGCCTGGCCCCGGGAATTATTGTCACCGACATGTTGGTGGAAACCATGAAAATCTCCGCGGACGATGCCGAACAGACTTTTGGCGCACAGATTCCTTTGGGCAGAACCGGCACACCGGCGGATTGTGCCGCTGCTGCGGTATTTTTTGCCGCGCCCGCTTCGCGTTGGATCACCGGCCAGTTTATTGATGTCGCCGGGGGACAACCATGACTGCAATCAATGTGCTGATCGTCAGCAAGGGCCATGATTACGCGCACGATGCCTTTTTGGACATGTTCCGCAACATGGCGGATATTACCACCACCCTGGTGGAACACCCCGCGGCCCAGACGGTCCTGCAATCCCCTGACCCCTATGACGTGGTATTTTTCTACGATATGTGCGGCATTCCGGGGGCCGGCCTGTTACACGACGGGGCTAACGATACCGGCATTCCCCCCGCAGCTTACGTCAGCGCCGTAGAAAATCTGCTGGCGTCCGGCACCGGACTTATTCTGGTTAACCATGCCACGGTCAGTTGGCCGCTGTGGCCCCTGTGGAGAAAAATTTCCGGCTCTTCGTTTATGCTGAGCGCTGGTGAACTGCAGGGCAAGTCCGTTCCCGGCTCGGGCTATCGCGGTGGTCACGGCCCCCTGCCCAGCGCCACAATCCGGCTGGTACCCCAGGGTGAACATCCGGTTCTGGAGGGACTGGAGGAAGGATTTTTGATCACAGACGAACTTTACTTAAAAACTTCGGACTACGAAGCCAATGTACTGCCCCTGATGCGGGGAGACTATGCCTTTGTGGCTGAGAACTTCACCCCGCCACCCCTGGCCCCGGCTCAGGAACAGGCGGACTGGGACCATCCCCCGGGCAGCAATCTCATCGTCTGGGCCAACGCCTGCGGCAACAGCCCCATCGTGGTTTCCGATGTGGGGGACAGCCCGCTGGCTTACGACGATCCCGGTTACCGGCGCCTGCTGGAAAATGCCATACGCTGGGTGGCTTCCGCCGACGCCCGCGCCTGGGCAAAAACCCAATAACCCGGCGCAATGCGCCGGGTATCACCTAATAGGAGTAATTTATGATCAGTAGTGGACCCTTGGAAGATAGACTGGCCATTCGCGAACTGGTGGAGTCTTACAACGATGCAGTTATGCGATTTGACGGAGAAGCCTGGGCGGCAAACTGGACCGACGATGGTACCTGGGATACCGGCCAGGGGGAACTGACCGGCAAGGACACCTTTTACCCCGCCTGGCAACAAGCCATGGCCGGCTTCTCCTTTGTCGGCTTTTTTGCTTCTGCGGGCCCGATCATCGTTGAGGGTGATACCGCCCACGGTACCTGGTACCAGCAGGAATTTTTACACCAGAAGGAGGGCGGCAAGATGAATATCACCGGCCGGTACGAAGACGACTATGTCAAGCAGAACGGCCGTTGGTTCTTTGCCAAACGCATCTACAAAATTCTGCACATGGAACAGTCTTAACACATTTTCTATTGATGTCTAAAGCAGCTAACCGACCCTGACCGGTAACTGCCAGCAGGTATGCATCTCCCCGATGGTGAGGGCACGTAAGCCCGGCGTGGCGCCCTCCCTGAGTTCCAGGTCCGGTATATTTTCAACCAGGACCATCGAGGCGGTCACCACCGTATCCCGGGTCAGGGCATATAGACTGCGGGGCCGGTCTTCAGGCACCGCCGGATGAATCGAGGGTTTGCCCAGACCCAGGGCAATACCCGATGCCAGACCATCAGCCCGGTACTGGCCCCGCGGCTCCCGCTGACAAAGATCCGGCCGGTCCACAACAAAGCTGTTGGGGTTGGTGAAAACTCGCGGGTCACGGTTAGCCGCTGCCGCGGAACACACCACCAGGGCACCTTGCGGCAACAATCTGCCGAAACGCTCCACCTCGTGACGGGTAAAGCGCGGTGCACCGAGGACCGGTGGGCAGTAACGCAAAGCCTCCAGATAGGCCAGTTTCATCATACGCGGCGCTGACCGGGCCTTGGCATATTCCGCCTCATGGGTGAGCAATAAGTACCACAGGTTTGCCGTTGCGCCGTGTACGGTCTCATGATCTCTCTCCAACAACGTGACAGCCACATCCGCCCCGGTGACCGGGCCACCCTCAACATCCAGGCCGGCAAGAACGGACAACAGATTCGCATCGTCAGTTTTTTTGCGTTGCGCCAACAAACCGGTAAAGTAGTCAGCCAGCTCCGTTAACGCCACCCGGCCTTTAACTTGCAGATCCGGCCGCCAGCCGGTGCCGCGCTGGGCCTGCCAGTAGCGGCTGAAAAAGTGTTCCCGGTCTGCATTGCTGATGCCCAGGGTCCCGGCCAGAATTTCCAGAGGCAATCTCGCCGCAAAGTCTCTGGCCAAATCAGCATTGCCGGCCGCCAGCATGGCCCGGCTGAGGCGTGTAGCCACCTCCTCTACATGGTTGTCCATGCCTTGGGCAAAGGCAGTCACCACCTCCGGGTATGCCCCCAAGTCCCGGCCAAATGTTTCCATACCGTAAAACCACAGTTTTGGGCGGGTCTCAAAGTTAGCGTCATCGGTAAACACCGAAGTGACATCGTTGTACCGGCTCATCCAGTAGCAATTTCCCAACCAATCTCTGTAACAGGGGTAGTTCTCACGCAGAATTTCCAGCAGGGGATAGGGGTTGTGCAGATAGTCATCGGACAACAGTTGAATGGGTTTAATCTTTTCCGTACTTTGGCCCACCCGTTCGCGCTGGTGCACCTCATAGGTCCGATAACCCTCGCCGGTGCCGGACCGCTGTTGCCGGATGACCACCCCATTCCGGCCTTCTACCGGTATCTGCTCCGTCACCCGTTACCCCTGTAAGTCAAATTCTATCCACAAGTCCCGCACCGAGACCAGGCCCATGGGTGCCGGGCGCACACCGTCAATATCCCGGGGCATTTTGTCTTCCCGAATACACGGGTTGCGCATATACCCGGCAAGAATGCGTGATCCCACCACCGCTTCCTGGTGGGATATCCATGCACCGGGACACAGATGCGGCCCTACCCCAAAGGCCATGTGGCTGCACTTGCCGTCTTTGCGATAGCCGCTGCGCAGCAATTTCCCGGAATACAGATCGTTGCGGAAAATGTTAAAGGTCTCCGGCTCGGCGAATATACGTTCATCATGGTTGGCGGAAAAATCCACCATATTCATCAGCGAACCCGCCGGTACATGGACACCGTGCATTTCCACATCAAAGGTATTGTGCCGGGGTTGCCCGCCAATGGACGTTGAGTGGCGCAACATTTCATGAAAGGCACAATTCCAGTTGTCATCGTCCGCCAGAACCGCCGTGTACTGGTCCGGATGCCTGAGCAACAAACACCAAAGGTTCATGATTGCCCCCCGGGTGGTTTCACCCCCGCCGCCGACAATCAGCGCAATATTGGAAGTGATTTCCTCGGTGGACAGGTAGTCACCGTCCAACTTGGTTTCACACAATTTGCTGATGATATCCTTACCCAGTTTGTTGCCTTCCCCATCGTATAGATAGGTGGGCTGTTCGCGCCTGGCCTCAACAATACCCGCAACATAGTCCTCAAGGTGCTGGCGGGCTTGCACACCCTGTTTGTGAGTTTCCGACCCGCCCAGCCCACTCATCATGGAGTTGTACCAGTAGTAAAAGTCCGCCTGGGCTTCGCGGGGGAAACCAAGCACCTCACACACCACGCGAATGGGAAATTCGTTGGCAAACATGTGGCCAAGCTCAACGGTACGCCTGCCGCCCTCATCAATGACATAGGGTGAGCCTTCCGCCGCCGCAACATCCCAGGCGGTGATCATTTCCCGGGCCAGGCGTTCGATGGATGGAATGCGATTCTGCAAAGACTTGCCAACCAGATGCTGGCCGTACAGGTTGCGGCGGCGGCGGTGTTCTACCCCGGATAATTCCAGTTGGGTATTTCCCAGCACGCCACTTGAACTGCCCTTGGGGATGGTATTAAACCCCTCGTCGTCAAAATAACATTCCGTAATATCGTCGTAGCGGGTCACCCAATAACAATTGTGCAATTTATCGTGATACACCGGGTAGTGATCCCGCAGGATTCGATAGTAGGGATAGGGGTTACGAAAAAATTCCGGCGAATCGAAGATGCGCGGATCGATCAGGGGGGTGCCATCCGCTGCCGTCCCCATGTCTACCGCCTGGCCTTCCGGCATCAGCGGAAAGGGACTGACTTTTGTCGGCTGGTCTTTTGTCGGCTGGTCGGGTTCGACGTCCCGGGTCAATTCCTCATAAAAGGACATGATCAGCTGCCTCCCCGGAGAAAATTGTAGTATGGTTCACTTTTAAGTTAGACTACTCTCAAAGCGCCGGCGCCGCAACGCCGGTAAAGCTACCGGTCCGCGTTCCAACAAGCAAAACAACAGTTCGAGTACACACAACCTTCATCCATTAATGACCTTTATAATTGCCAGCGCCTGTGTAGATGTCATGGATCAATCCTGTATTGAAGTCTGTCCCGTTGATTGCATCTATATAGAGGACAACGATCGCATGTGTTATATCGAACCAAACGATTGTATTGACTGTGCCGTGTGTGAGGCCGCCTGCCCGGTAGGCGCCATATTTAAGGACAGCGATCTGCCGGCAGAAGCCCAGGCCTTTCTGGAGATTAACCAGTTGTGGTTTAATAACAAAGATGAGGCAAGGGAGCGGGTGAATCAATTTATGGACAGCGGCCTGGGCTGAACAACCACCACATCAAAGCATGTCTACCGCCACAGCGATTCGCACTCTGACCCCCAACCAGCAAGAACGCCGCGCACGAATTTTAGGTGCCGCCCGGGATCTGGTTGCCCGCCACGGTTACCACGGCATGATCATGCGTGATGTGGCAACCCGGGCCAAGGTTTCCCCAACCACCCTGTATAACTTATACAACACCAAGGATGAATTGCTGCTTGAAGCATTGCGGGACAGCGTCGCCGACTCGTCCGGACGCGCCGCCCAGGAAACCGAGGATATGGGTTACGAGCGCTTGCTGGCCCATCTACATTTTTCGGTGGAACAAACACGGGAAGAGCCTGCTTACGCCAAGGCCATTACCCAGGCGCTGGTCCGGGCGGAGCAAGGTGATCAGATTACCCTGGTGCTGTTCAACGGCACCCGCAGCGCCATCGCCGGCGCCCTGACCGTGATGCGGGACCAGCAGCAACTGCATCCCAAAACTCAAATTGAGCCCCTGGCCAATGCCCTGCTGGCAGCCTTTTGGGGTAACTATATCCTATGGAGTAAGGGTGAACTGGCTTTGGAAGAGCTGGAGTCCGAGCTGAAGCGAAGTTTTCTGTCCCTGTTACTGCCCGTGGCTATCGGCGGCACCCAGACCCATATCAGCAACAGTCTGACCCAGTTGCTGCGCTAAAGAGCCGGGTACTACAAATTGCGCAAACCGTAGAACTCACGCTTGGGCCACAGAAAGTCGATCCGGGTCCGGTCAATCAGCCAGCAGCCATCTACCTTCTTATACACATCATCGTAAATCCCGTACAAACCCAGGGGGCTGTCGTTGCCCTCCGCGGTAAACAGGTCGTGCAGATACCAGCGCCCGTTGGCGGTGTGGTCATCTATTAATCTGATCCAGGGATTTGTCACCGAGTGCAGGACCGCAAAGGGTGGTCCCTCCTGGGCCATGTAACCGGCAAAATTTTCCTTGATCTGGGCCTTACCGACCCAGTCACCCCCGTAATTTGGGCCAAATTCACACACCGCATCCTCGGTGAACAGATCAACCAGTCCCTGCAGGTCCTTGCCGTCAAAAAAGTGGCTGTACTTGATGCGTAGCTCCTTGATGGTTTCCTTTTCCAGCAATTCTTCCAAGGTCATAAACGCCCCGCTTTTTTGTACCATGGTTCATATATTTGCTAGACTACCTTCGTCGCTGGGGATTAACAACCAGGCTCGCCCGTCCACAGTTCGGGCAAAACCGATAAAAATATCGATAAAAAATCAGCAACCGTTGCACACAAGCCGGTAAACTTAGCGCAATGAGTTGCCGGTGAGCCACCGGGGAGAACAAAGGTATCCATTTAGATCAACACCAATAACACCACGGTGACACACCGCACCCATTAATAAGCTGTCCCGCATCAGGACCGCTTGAGAACACATGGCGTGTAAGAACCAATAGTGAAAACCCGTGGATAACACAGGCATGCAATTAACTGGAGGGCTATTCGCATACCGATGAGCAAGCAACCCTATACCCCTGTCGCACCGGAGGGTCTACAGGACATCAATTTCCTTGATGCAAATCTGCAGAATTGTCCATACCACGCTTATCAACTGCTGCGTGATGATGCGCCGGTGTGGAAAGACCCTGTTACCGGCTTTTATGTCATCACGCGCTTCGAGGATCTGCGCCGGATCCTGTTAGATACCGAACAGTTTCGCAACAACATGGCTGGGGGCCAGGGGGGCAGCCGCGACCGCCTGGACGCCGAGCGGGCCAAACGCATGCAGCAGCTTTATCGCGACAATGGGTGGCTGCCCGCACCCACCCTGGCCGGGCGGGATGATCCGAATCACAAACAAATGCGGGCCATGTTCAACGAAGCTTTCCGCCCCAAGAAGATCAACGCCATGGACCCCTTTGTGCGGGATACCGCCTACAAATTGATCGATGCCTTTGTAGATGATGGCCGCTGCGACTGGGTTAAACAATATGCGGTACCCCTACCCCTTATTGTTATCGGTCAGCAAATGGGGGTTCCCGAGCAGGACATCTGGCAAATCAAGGCATGGACCGACGCCTGGGTGCAGCGTTTGGGAATGATGCAAACCGAAGAAGAAGAGCGCTGGTCGGTTGAGCAGGAAATTGAAGCCCAGCATTACTTCCAACCTATATTTGAACGTCTCCGCCGGACCCCGGACGACACCCTGCTTTCGGAAATGGTCAATCGGGTTATCCCGGAGTGGGGACGCCCCTTGAACGACAACGAGCTGCATGCGGAGATGATGGCGGATACTTTTGTCGGCGGTTCCGAAACCACCACCAACGCCATTGGCTACGGGATGAAATTGTTGATTGAAAATCCCGAGGTCTGGAACACGCTGAAAGCAGACCCCGACCGGTATCTCAAAACTTTTTGCGAAGAGGTTGTGCGCCTGGAAGGACCCGTCCAGGGCCTGTTCCGCATTGCCGGTTGCGATATCAACCTGCACGGAGTGACTATTCCCAAGGGGGCCATGATCAACATCCGTTATGCCGCGGCAAACCGCGACGAACGGGAATTTGACTGCCCCGCGGACTTGGATCTAGAACGCAGCAAACCCGGACGGCATCTGGGTTACGGCTCGGGTATCCACCACTGCCTGGGTGCACCCCTGGCCCGGCGGGAACTGTATTGGGCATTTCGCGCCCTGCTTGACCGCGTCGACACTCTCAGGTTTGCCGATGGTGCCAACGACTTTTCCGTGGCGCCCAACTTTTCTCTACGCGCCATGCAGGAACTGCATATCGAATTTGACCCCCTGCCGGTGTCAAGACGTATTGACCCGACCAAGGTTGATGCCGAATCCGGCGCCACCGAACTTGGAGACGAAAATGGCTGAAGCCTATCGAGATTTAGACCCGGAAACCATGCCGCGCTCACCGGGTCTGACATACCAGCAGCTGTTGGACGCCGATTCCCACGGGGTACCCGATGTCCTGCGCCTGCAGTCCCCTAAGGACATGGGGTTAGTCGAATACCCGGTCACACGTTATACCACCGCTACGTACCACGAAAAAGAAGTTGAACACCTGTGGAAGAAGGTCTGGCAGATGGCCTGCCGGGAGGAAGAAATTCCCCAACCGGGTGATCATCACCGTTACGATATTGCCGGTATGTCCTTCCTTGTGGTGCGCACGGAAAGCGGGGAAATCAAGGCGTATCCCAACGCCTGCCTCCACCGCGGCCGGATGCTCAAGGAGTTCAACGGCAACGCGGCTGAATTACGCTGCCCCTTTCACGGTTTCTGCTGGAAACTGGACGGCAGCCTCAATGACATTCCCGCGGACTGGGACTTCCCGCATATTGACCGGGATAAATTCTCCCTGCCGGAGATTCCCGTGGCCACCTGGGAGGGGTTTATCTTCATTAATCCCGACCAGCAATGTGCGCCCTTTGCAGACTTCATCAAAGATCTGGCGGATCAGTTCCAACGCTGGCAACCCCGCAACCTGTTTAAAGCAGCCCATGTTGCCAAGGTCATGCCCTGCAACTGGAAAATTGCCCAGGAAGCTTTTTGCGAAGCTTATCATGTCAACGGCACCCACCCCCAGATACTGCGCAGCCTGGGTGACGTGAACAGTCAGGTGGATATCTGGGAAAACTGCGCCAGGGTCATCACTCCGGGAGGCACCACAAGTCCCTTGTTAGACTATGAAGTTCCGGACAAAGAACTGTTGCGTGCCAACATGGACCTGCCCCACGATGCTGAAGTTCCGGAAATCCCGGCAGGGGTTAATGTCCGCACGTATCTTGCGGACCGGGCCAGGGAAAACCTGCGGCCCATGGCGGGGCAAAAGGTAGATGAATACTGTGACGCTGAACTGGTGGACAGCATCGACTATACCCTGTTTCCCAACTTCCACCCCTGGGGAGCGTTTAACGGCATTGTTTACCGTTTTCGCCCCAACGGCCGCGATCACCGGTCATCCATTATGGAGTGTATGATGCTGGCCCCCTTTCAGGGTGAACGCCCACCGCCCGCGGAGGTGGTGTGGCTGGAAGAGGATCAGTCCTGGTCCCGGGCATTGGGCTTTCTGGGCAAAGTGTTTGATCAGGATGCCTTCAACATGCCCCGGGTACAGGAGGGGCTGGAAACAACCTATCAAACGGGGGTGGTCTTATCCGGCTACCAGGAATCCAAGGTACGCTGGCTGCATCACAAGCTGACAGAATGGGTGGGGGAATAATGGCCAGTCTGACCCACCCCTTTGATACCGACACGCTGTACGAACTGACCGACGAAGGCAATATCAAGCTCACCAACGGCAACCGGGTGGGCATCTTTACCGCCAGGGGACAGTATATTTCCGGGGATATTAAACAAGCGGACCCGCAGTTGTGTGTATGGGTCGGCAACAACCCGGACGAATCGTTGCAGCAAATGTCAGACAAAAGGGCGGCAACGTCCATCACGGCAAAACGAACCTGACACAGGGTTGAAGGGGAATTTCACCTGCGGGTGGTCGGGTGTATCACTTAGTGGACCTTGGCATCAGCTTTTTTTAAGCCCCTTCAATCTTCCGCGGTAAATACCAGCAGGGCGTTGCCGGCCATGCGGTCTCCAAAGAGGTAACCGGAGTTCACTAAGACATGGCCGCGATAAACAACCGGTCCGTCAGCCTCAATACTACCCCCCTGGGCAACCGCACCGGATACCGAGGTAAATTTGCCGTGGGTATTAAAATCCCAGATCACCTGACCGGAGGCAGCATCGTAAGCGCGCAGATGTCCATCAAAGGCCCCGGCAAAGACCACCCCGGGAATGGCCGTCACCGCAGCGGACAAACCCGGGTCACAGGCGGGTTTGTCCGTTGGGGCACATACATCCGGTGCCGGGGTATGCCACAAGATTTCACCGTTTTGGGGGTCGATGGCAAATAACCCGGGTTTGCGCGGCCCCTTGAATCGCCCGGTGAACACCGTGTCTGCATTGGGGGCATATATGGCTGTGCCGGACGCGGCCATGCCCCAGTGTATACCTCCCGCAAATCCCCCGCGGCCTATTTTATGACGCCACCGCAAGCTGCCGTCCTCTGGATTTAAAGCAAATACATCACCGGACTTTTGCCCGGCAATGACCAGATCCTCATCACCCACGTTGACCAGCATGGGCGGCGCACCAATATCCAGGTCCGGACCGTCTTCCTCGGGGCAATTTGTACCTCCGCCAATAAAGCAGGCCATATTCCAGGCATCCCCGGCAATGGATTGAAAGTGCCAGACCAACTCGCCGGTGACCAGGTCAATAGCCAACACAGCATCGCTGGTGTCTGCTGCGGGAGAGGTATACGCCTCCCCCGTGCCGACATAGAGCAAACCCCGCCTTATATCAATGGTTGGCGAATTCCATACCGGTGCTCCCGCGGGATGATACCGGGGCAAACCCAGGGCATTGACCTCGCCGGTGGGCCGCGGCGTCCGGGGAATGGCATAAGCCGTCCAACGTTTTGTACCATCCACCACATCAAAAGCCGCCACCCCACCCCGAAAGGTGCAACAGGCATAACCCGGATCCGCGGCACTGGCCCACTCCGACGAGGACAGGGGGACATATAGGGTGTTCTTATACAGGCGGGGTGAACCCGTTAAAGTAGTATCCGGATGGGCATCCGCCCGGGTCCGCCATAACTGTTCACCATTGCGGGGATCAATGGCATAAACCACGCCACTCAAATCGCCAAAGTAGGCCGCCGTGCCATCCGCGTTAATTGCCAGCGCGGAACGCACTTCCGCGTCTGCCTGAAAAATCCAATGAGCACAGCCGTTTGCCAGACTCAAGGCAAATACCTGGCCACTCTGGCTGCCCACCAGGATGTTCTCGCCGAAGGGGACCGGTTGGCTGCGGGCCCGGGTTGCGCCGGGATAGGCAAAAACCCATTTCAGGCTCAAACGGCCAACCTGCTGCGGGCTCAACTCGGCCACATGGGATGGGATAAAGCGCGTACCTTCAAGATTAAGGCTCCACCCCTGAGTCGCGGGCGGGACAGCGGCTATTTCCCGTTCGTTACAGCGCAGGACAGGTTCTTCTACTAACACCGCCCGGGGATCACCGCCACCCAGGTAGGCGGCCAGTTTCAGCCGCTCGTCCGCACTTAGACCCCGGGCATAACCAGCCATCAAACCCCGGGTCAGCGTAGCGTGAATGGCCGGGGCACCCATCAGCTGAAATTTGATTTGATGAGGCGCCTTGGCCACGCTGCCGTCATGACAATGTGCGCAGCGGGCATCAAAAGCCCTCTGAGGATCAAAGTGTTCCGCCACCACCGGGGTGCTGTCCGCTGCTGTACCCGCCTCATCCGGCAGCACACCACAACCCGCCAATCCCACCGCCACCAGTCCCATGACCCTAAGTCCCCAGGCAAAACAGTGCATAAGGCTGCCCTCAATTCTCCAACGGCTTATTTAGTTTCTGTCCGGAAATACCAGGTGTTTGGGACAGGTACTATTTAGCGCTAACATACCCAGGTTGAGCCACAATGACCACACGGCGGTACATCCTTAAGCATCATGTGGGGGAACTACCATGAGCGACCCGGCCACCGATCCCTTAGCCGCAGCCACCCTGGCCCGGCGTGGGCACCTGGCGTTCAGTTGGGACGATCTCGACGAAATTGAACTGCCATCGGGTATCCTCACCCGGATGTTCCGCCTCGGCGCGGCAGAGGACGCCCCGACAATATTTAATGTCTATTATCCGCCGGGGTGTCACGTTGATGCCCATACCCACGCCACCGACTACACCGAAATCATTCTGGAAGGCACCCAGCGGGTGGGGGCAACCTGGCACAAGGCTGGGGACATTCGCATCGGCCTGGCCAACAGGGGCTACGGCCCCTTAGTTGCCGGTCCCGATGGCGCCCGGGTTCTGTTTATGTTCAAGGATGGGCGCTGGCCCGCCATTGCTCTGGGTAAAAACAATACCGCGGATCTGGGCAGCGACGTGATTGCGGCTCACCTGGCGGGAAAAAATAAGCGCTGAGTGCCTGGACCTGAAATGGGGAATAAGGCCGGGTATCATACAGCCGTGAGCCTGCTGCCCGCTGGGCAGACCGCTGAAATTTTGCACAGGAGCGATTCATCATGACCAGTTTTACCGCACTAGATTCCCTACAGGATATTGTCTCCCCGGAAGAATGGACCGTCCGCCAGGATCTTGCCTGCCTTTACCGTCTGGTGGCCAGCCACGGGTGGGACGACATGCTGTTTACACACCTGTCCGTGCGAATACCCGGCCCGGAACATCACTTCCTGCTTAACCCCATTGGCCTGATGTTCGACGAAGTGACCGCTTCCAGCCTGGTTAAGGTTGATGTTGAGGGTAACAAAGTCATGGACACGCCCTGGGACATTAACCCCGCCGGTTTTACCATTCACTCTGCCGTGCACATGGCCAGAGAAGACGCCCACTGTGTGATGCATCTGCACACCGATGATGGTGTGGCGGTGTCCGCCCAGGAAGCCGGTCTGATGCCGATAACCCAGCATGCCATGCAGGTGGGTGAAGTGGCCTACCACGACTATGAAGGGGTTGCCCTGGATCTTGACGAACGAGAGCGTATTGTCAGGGATTTGGGAGACCGCCAGTTTATGATCCTGCGCAACCACGGCACGCTCACCGTGGGCCGCACCTGTGCTGATGCTTACATGGCCATGTACTATCTGGAAAGGGCTTGTACCATGCAGATTCGGGCATTGGCCGGTGGCACCGCCATCACCCAGCCACCCCAGGGCTCACCAGCCAAGGCTGCGGAACAAAGCAGGGTATTATTCGACGGCACCGTGGGCCCCCTGGCGTGGAGCGCTCTGCGGCGCAAAATGGAACGCCTCGACCCGGGCTTTCTGAACTAGTGTAAAACAACGGCTCCGTGAGCCGTTATTCAGCCCGCAGCCACCCAAGACTGCGGGCTCCTTAAGATACGCTGTCAACATACCCCGGCTGTTGGCCTACAACTCCGGTGCCGGGGCTGCGTATTCCAGTCCAACGTCCGCGGTTTGGGACTTGATGGTTTCGTATATTTTGTATTCAAACGATTCCTCCAGGTTGTCCATGGACTCGGTTTGGCTGGCAATATAGTCGGCACGGGCACGGGTCAGCGAAGTAATTTGCTTTTCTAACTCCTGGCGTTTTTCAGCCACCCCGGCAATATATTGCTGTTGTTCTTCTTTGTTCATGCTGCGCAGGGTGGCCGGTAATTCGTCTTCCGCCACTTCGTCAAGCTTTACCTCGCCGGTGCTGATGGCATTAACCAGATCTTTGCCGTAGAGATTCTTCTTGCCACCGGCTTTGGCATTAAAAGCCGCCCGGCGGGCCCGGGTGGCGGCTGACGCCTGATCATGCAGTTTGCGGGTTGCGCCGGCCTTGGCCGCCGCCGTGGCCCGATCTTCCCGGTTGCCATAGGGGAGCCGGGTGTGATCCAGAGCAGCAGAAACTTCCGCCAGCTTTGTATCGTACGGTGTCGCAATGGCCACCGCTTGGGCGTGCTGATCAATGGTAGTGTAGGCACCCTGGGCCAGCCCGGCAATCCACTGCCACTGGCTTTGGGTTTGCGGGCTATTACCGGCCCGAATGGTGTTGACAATAATGCCTCTGGCCTGGGCTCGCCGGATAACACTGGAAAGGTCTTCTTCATCGGGATAGTCCAGATGCATGGGGGCATCCCCAACCAGAAAGATCACCCGGTAAGTCTGCCCGGTGACATTGTCCCCGGAACCCCAACTGATCTCATCTACGGCAACCCGCAGCGCCGTGTTGCCGCTCTCCGGGGTATCCCCGCCACCTTCAGCGCGAAAATCCATCAGCTTGCCGTAGACGGAGTCCAGATCATGGGACAGGTCGGTGACCTGGGTGACATAGGCATCACCCCGGTCCCGATAGGCCACCAGGCCAACCTTAACCTCCGGGGCATTTTGCGCACTGGCCATCGATGAGGCAATGGACCAGATTTTCTGCTTGGCTGTATCTATCAGTCCGCTCATGCTGCCGGTGGTATCCAGAACAAAAACCACCTCGATATTGGCCGCCCGGTCAGCGGGATTGGTAACAAGAGGATCCACGACAGGGTGCGGGTCGATCAGGCCCCGTGCGGGAAAAGGTTGAGTAACGATGACAAGTGTTGTCGCCACCATAAGCAATAAGGCTAAAATAGCTGTTTTCATGGGCATGATCCCTATTTTTGTTGCAAGGTAATTTGTTTAAAGGCTTGGCGAGCCGTAGCTGCGGCAGCGCAAAAAGTCTGGCGGTGTGTCTGATCATTGTGCCCGGAACCAGGGCCGGTTTTGCCGGGTATGAATACCGCCAGTCCCTGCACCAGATAAAAGCACCAGAACGCAAGCACGAAGTTGCCATCCCCCAAACCCCACAGCGCAAAACCCACCGACGCGAGACTCAGGACCAGATCCAGCAGCAGGGCCGGGATTGTGGTATGCAGGTACAAACCGCGCAGCACGGAGATCATGCAGGCTTGAATCGTGGCAAACGTCAGCAAAGAATCCAACAATAGACACAAGGCGGAACCACCCACCCACAGCAGGGGGACCACCAGCCGGCCAATGCGCGGTTGACAGCACCACATGATATAACCGGCATACAGGGTACAGGTTGTCCCCACCGCCAGCTTAAATCCCGGGGCGGGACCCAATATAACGCTGCCGAAACTCCACAGGCCTGCGCCCACCAGCGCCAGCACTGCCGCTGCACCCACATTTTTAGGTAGGGTTAAGGCTCTCATGACCCGCCTCCCTGACCGCCGCTGTCGTCACCCTGGCGCTCTTGTATGTGATGTTGTTGGCGGCGCTCTTCCCGGTGGCGCAACAGGGCCACGTCAATTTCTTCCTCGGTAACCGCTGCTTCCAAGTCCTCCACCGGAGCACTTTCCACCAGCGCCGCCTTTTGTTGCAACGACTCCAACTCCTGTTGCTGTTGAATAAGCTGTTCCGACTGTTGGACACGATGAGTTTGCAAGGTTGTCAACTGCCGGTTTGCCGATTCCAGCCGGCGCCCGGTTTCCAACCGCCGGCGCATCACCCCACGGGCAAGCTCGTGATCTTGGGCATCCAGGCAAAGATCAAGCTCCCGGCTAAATTCCTCCAGTTTGCTCTTAAGATGAGCCACCACATCACTGTGTTGGCGGATTTGTTCTTCAGTGGCGGCCAGCGACGCTTTCAGCCCCTGTGTTGCGGCCTGCATATCGCGAACGGCCTGTTTCAGGACCACCTCAGGCTCTTCGAGCTGATCCAGAACCGCGTTCATGTCAGCGGCAAAAAGCCGGTTTATCCGGGTAATCAGGGTCATGACGGCTCCTTTATTCATTAGGAACCAACAGCATGCCAGGACAGCAGCTTTGCAAAAGGCACAGTTTGGTAAACAATGCGGGCATGTGTTTACCTAAAGTTTACGTGTCCACCCCCCTGCCCCGTTATGCTTGACAAGATGGAGGCAACATGACCCCTAAACCCCGCTTACTTATTGTTGAAGACGAGCAAGCCATTGCCACCGGGCTGAACGATGTATTCATCTATCATGGCTACGAGGTTGTCGTGGCCGCGGATGGCGAAGCCGGCCTGGCTGAAGCCCTGAGCGGGCGCTACGATATGATCCTGCTGGACATCATGCTACCGAAAAAGGACGGTCTACAAGTGTGCGAACGGGTGCGCCTGGAGTTACCCGAACAGCCCATTATCATGCTAACCGCACGCTTAAGTGATGAAGACATCGTCCAGGGTCTTCGGCTTGGCGCTGATGACTATGTCACCAAACCCTTTTCCATCGAACAACTGGTTCTGCGGGTTGCGGCGGTACTGCGGCGCGCCGGCACCCATAAACTTAAGGAGGCCACCTTTGCCCTTGGGCCCTGGGAAATAGATACGCTGAACCTGCTGGCCCGGGCTGACGGCCACAAAGTACATTTAACGAAGCGGGAGACGGCTGTGCTGAGTTATTTGCAGCAGCACCCGGAACGGCCCGTCCCCCGGGAGGAATTGCTGGCACAAGTTTGGGGATACCAACAGTCGGAACTGATCGAAACCCGCACCGTGGATATCCATATCGCCAAAATTCGCAAAAAACTGGAGGACAATCCCGCCGATCCACAACTTCTGCTTACGGTCCGCGGGGCCGGTTATCGCCTCCGGCACAGCCGGGAGGACACATGAACAATTTTGCACAGCAGCGGCGGCGGACAACCTGGTGGCTGGTGGGGTTATTTGGCCTACTAGCCGCTGTAGCGGTTTATCTTGTGATATTCAGCTTCAAACAACTGCGGTACGAAGCGTTCTTTTCCCAGCGCAATCTCGCGGATGCCTATGTGGCAGATACCCACCGCAGAATATCAACCTGGTTGGCAGCGGAAACCGCCCGGGATCCGGCGGAGTACAAATACCGCCCGGACGGCCCCCTGACCCTGATTAAAGCACCTGCGGGTTTGCCCGGGCTGTTACATTACTTTCAGCTGACCGCAGACGGAAGTTTCTCCACACCCCTGCTCCCCGAAGGACCCGCCCAAGCACAATTGTCAAACGCGGAGCTGGCGGAACGTCAAGGGTTGCAGGATCGCCTGCAATCCGTCCTGGCCATGGCTGAAGTTGTCCCACCCGGGGAATATTTCGACGCCGGCTCAGCCGGTGACCACGGCAAGCGCCCAGGTAAGCCCGGGGATGCGCCTGACCAAGATCAATTGGAATACCTGGAAGCGATTGCGGGGAGTCCGGTATTGGAAGAAATGGCTGCCGCTGCACCAGCATCCCCCGCGTCCACACAAAAAAACCAGACGGTATTTTCCGAACTCAGCAGACCCCAGCGCAGCCGCGCCGAGTCAGCGGACAACCTGGTTGAGCTGAAAATCAGTAAGCGGGCGGAAGTGGACGCCTATGCCAGCGCCCAGGCGCCAGCCCCGGCTCTTCAAGAGCTGTCCAGGGATGTGGATTCCGGCAAGGACATCAACCCCTTCGCCATGACCGGCCAATCTCCCTTCCGCCTGACGTTTCTCGGCACCGAATATATGGCTCTGCACCGGGATGTGTGGACCAGCGGTCAGCGGCGCATTCAAGGCATGGTCATCCAGATTGATCCGTTTCTGCAAACCCTCATTCGCGCCCCTTATGCCAATGGCTTGCTGAGCGCACACAATGATCTGACCCTGACCCTGCAGGGTAAGATCATCGAACAAATCTCCGCAAGTCAGGGGGTGGTCAGCTACCTCAGCCAAACCGACGTGGCCGGCAGCGAACTTATTCTGCAACGGCGCCTGACCAATCCCTTTGACGCTTTTGAACTGATTATCTCCGCACAGCACCTGCCGTTGGGGGCAAGTTACCAGGTTTTGACGTATACCTCCGCGGTTCTGTTTCTGCTGATGCTGGCCGGCTTTATCTTTCTCAAACTGTTGTCCAACAAGTCCATCGACGTTGCCCAACAACAGCAGGACTTTGTGGCCGCGGTGACCCACGAATTAAAAACCCCTTTAACCTCCATACGCATGTATGGAGAAATTCTGCGCAACGGCTGGGCTGACGAAGCCAAACAGAAAGTCTACTACGACTTTATCTTCTTTGAGAGCGAACGCCTCAGCCGCCTGGTCAACAACGTTTTACAATTGGCGCGTATCAGCAGGGGCACGGAGCACACCACTACGCCCAAGGAACATAATGTTGGGCAACTGTACAAGACTATTTTGACCCAAACCAACGCACAAACCGAAGCGGCGGGATACAGCCTGGTAAACAAGTTTGACCCCGCCCTGGCAGACCTGGATGTACTCTGTGACCTGGATGCTCTGCAACAGGTGATGATGAATCTGGTGGACAATGCCATCAAGTTTTCCGCGGCCAATGACCCCAGGGTGATCATCTGCGGTTCGCGCCGGAGCAAGGAGACCATCGACCTTTACGTTCGCGACCACGGCCCGGGCATCCCAAAAGATCAGATGAAAAAGATTTTTGAGCTGTTTTACCGCAGCGAGGATGAACGTACCCGGGAAACCCTTGGCACCGGCATCGGACTGGCCCTGGTGGCCACCCTAGTGGAACAGATGCGGGGTGAAATCGATGTAGTGAACCGGGAACCCGGCGCGGAGTTTATCGTTAAGCTAAATGTACGCGGTCATTAAGATCGTCCGGTTCGTCCCCGAGCGCCGCATGGCAGGTTCAGGCCCGGGTGCCGCACTCACCTTTTTCAAGGAAGTAGGACACCCCATCATCCTGTTCAACATCTAGAACCGCACACCAGCCCGGGCTCTTGTTGACCCTCACCCGGGAAAGCGGGGCCTTGGATTGGGGGGTAATTTGTGTGGCTCCGGCCTGCCGGGAAGTCGAACGCCCGGAGACATTCAGAACATAACGGACCCCCACGTTTTTTTGTGTATTTGCGGTCACCAGAAGTTCAATCATGTTGGGTTGACCCGGAATTTCATGCAGGGTGAGTTCAAGGGCCCGTTCAGACGGTCCCGTACCACCGGTATTTTCCGCCCGGCTTTCGCCGTGTAGTCCCGCACTCATGACAACACTCGCGGACAGCAAGCCCGCACGGACCAGCCCAGGGCGGCTGCGCCTATCCATCGGTCCCTGGAGGCAGCACAACAATGGCACCGTCCGGCAGTTCAAGACCACCCAGATCCGGATTTTCCAGGGGCAGTTCATCACTGTCCTGACCAAAAATACCGCTCGCGTCGGGGTTCTGATTTAAGAACGCGGAAAGCGCATCCGGACCAATTTCCCGGGCAATCAGTTCCGGTGTGGGCTGCAAGCCTTGACTGCGAATGGTTCGCCACACCTGAGCCACTTCCTGATACAACCGCCTTTCCGGAGACATGGCCGAGGCGGTCTCGGTTTCTTTTGATATCTCAAGTTCCGGTGCCGCATCATCGTCGGCAACTTCTATATCATCGGGTAACTGGGACACCGCCTGGGCATCACCCGCCTGATTACGTATATCGGTCAAGTCGCTGGATTCATCGCCAGCCGGCGGGGGTGAAGCAGGGACCAGTTGTTGCATGCTGACCTTATCACTCAACCGGGGTGTCCGGCTTTGCTCGTCGGCAGCTTCGCTCCCCCACGCCGGCCCCCCCAGCACCATCACAAGCACGGTGCTTGCCACAATGGGATAAGTGGTTATGAATCGCATAGTTACCTCCTTACCTACATGGAGTGAGCGCTGATTCTAGCCTCCCGCTCGGTTGCCCGCCACACCGATTACGGCACTATTGAGTCTGGTGAATAGCCACCTCAGCACCGCCGGTCTGTTCCACAATCAGCTCCAATCCCCCACCTACCTGGGATAGATCCGCTGAATTGTCGTCACCGGTCTGTAACAGGGTCATTTTATTGCCCGCACCATGCTGCGCCAGAGTGCTGAGGTTGTTGACCCCAAGCTGGGCTAACGACAACACATTGCTGCCGGCCTGGCGAATGAGTGCGGAATTCGATACACCATTCTGCACCACATAGGCTTCGTTGCCCGTGCCATAGTAGCCGTACTGCATAATGGTGGAGTCATTGGCCTCACCGGTGCTGTCTAAACTGACATAGTTCCGTGCGTAGCCATGTTGTTCTATCCGGTGCTGTTGATCCGCACCGTCTGTCCTGGCTTCTACCACATTATTCCGCTGGGTTTGCAGAACAAAAATGTTGTTGTAGCTGCCGATTTGAGAAATGTTGACCCGGCTGTCCAGAGCATTCTGCTGCTGCACCTCAACCCGCTGCTGCGTGCCTTGAGAAACCACATTACTCTGCGTTCTGGCGTACCCCTGGCCGGGCAATCCCAGTGACAAGATAAAAAACACAAGTATTATTCTCATCCTAATTGTCCTAAGTTGTACCGGAGCCCCGCAGGGCTCCGGTCAAAGTGCAGTCCATCACTGCGCAACTATGGCCACGTTACCGGAGCCCACTTGATTAACCGTCGACACATTCCCATGGGTAGACTGGGTAACGTCTGCAACGTTGCCCTTGCCATCCTGGTTGATGTACGACCGGTTGTTGTCACCACTCTGCAATACATAGGCGGTATTGAACGCCCCGTACTGCAGAATTTCAGACAAGTTGTGGTTTCCGCTCTGGACCACGGAAGCATAGTGATTTTCGCCGTCCTGACTTATCAGCGATTGGTTACCAAGTCCGGATTGATCAACCACGGCGCCATGCCCGGCACCTGAGTTCTGGTTAATCGTGGAGGTATTTTCATCACCTCCCTGGGTCACCAGGATCAGGCTGCTGCCTGACAGGTTGGTGACATACGATTTGTTGGCATGACCAATCTGATCCACCGTGACCGAGGAGCCATCCCCGTCCTGGAGCACATCAGAATAGTTATTCTCGCCAATCTGCATAACCCAAACGGATCCGCCAATACCGCCTTGACTCACATAGGACTCGTTGTGCGAACTCTGAGAAACGGTAGCGCTGTTACCAGCCCCACCCTGTTTCACATCCGAGCTGTTTGCATCACCGGACTGCGTGACATCTGCGGTTGCAGAGTCTGCCGTCTGGTCAACAACGCTCTTGTTTGCAGCGCCTGTTTGAGTCACGTTGGCGACATGGCCGCCGACCCCGGTCTGCATGACGTCGGAGACATTTCCGTACGTAGCACCGTTGCCTGCCTGGCCTTGCTCAACGTTGGCAATACTGTTATCCCCCGTCTGCAGTACGTTAGACGTTTGTTCGTCATCGTACTGAGTGACGGTGGCAGTGTTGCCATTACCGGACTGGTCTATGGCTGACTTGTTCTGGACAGCCACTGTTTCTGCAGTCTGGTAAACCGTTGCAGTATTGTCGTTACCGCTTTGATTGATATCCGAATCGTTCACAAAGGCTGTGCCGGTACCGTCATCTGCTTGAGTGACGGTTGCGGTATTAAAGTCGCCGGATTGATCCACCAGGGAATTACTACCCGTTGTTGATGCGGTTTGCGCCACATCCACGGTGTTGTCCCCGCCTTGGATAATCGTGCTGCTTGAATTAGCCGCAAGCACAGCCCCGGAAATGCTGAGAAGAGAAACTAGAACGACTGTGGAGATTACCTTCTTCATATCTTAGTTCCTTTGATCAACTCCGGGGGATAGCCCCCGAAGTCACTTCCCTTTATTGGGTCACCACAATGAAACTGCCAACCGTTGCCGTCTGATTAACAACAGAATTGTTGTTATTCGTAGACTGGGTAACATCAGCGGTATTGCCGGCAAGATCCTGGTACACAGCGGAGTAATTGCTGTGACCGCTCTGGGTAACATAGGCAGTGTTGCCATAACCAAACTGCTCTACGTATGAGTCGTTCCAGTTACCGGACTGATTCACCTTAACCAGCAGGCTGTCACCCGCTTGCACAACCTTAGAGGTGTTGTGGTTGCCGGACTGTTCAACAAAGGTTGCGGTATCACCACCGGCTTGCAGCACAAGTGAGCCGTTGTCGCTACCAAGCTGGGCAACGTTAACCAGACCAAAGTCGCCGCTGTAGCCGTTGTACTGTCCAACAACAGACTCGTTGCGGTGACCAATTTGAGCAACGTTAACTAATGCGCCGGAGCCCAGTTGACCAACCAGTGACTTGTTGCGGTTACCCACCTGAACAACATTTACACCTGCCAGTGCGGCAAGTTCCAAAATCGCGGACCGGTTGTGGTTACCGTCCTGATAAACACTGATGCCGGCATACTCACCAACTTGCTTCACGATGGATCCGTTGTCGTTACCGTACTGGGTGACGTACACGGATTCGATAACCCCAAACTGCCCAACATAGGAATGGTTGCCGGTGCCGCCTTGCTTAACAACAACCTCTGCCAGACCCGTAATCTGGGTAACGTCAGATACATTGTAGTGGCCGTACTGGGTGACACTGACACTGGACGCTTTGGCGACCTGATCTACGTTGGAGTTGTTATAGGTGCCATCCTGGTAAACAGACACGGCAGACCCATAGGCAAGCTGATCAACATAAGAGTAGTTTCCGGTACCATGCTGGCCAACGCTCACGTAGCTCTTGGCACCATCCTGGTATACTTCCGAGTTGTTGTCGTGACCGTACTGAATAACATACGTCTCATTGTCGTAGCCGTACTGTTCTACTGAAGACTTGTTACAGCAACCGCCCTGATGAACATAGACATAACCCTTTCTACCGCCCTGGTATACCCAGGAGTAGTTGTTAGTCCCAAACTGATACACATGCGCATCGTTACCACGGCCGGTCTGTAAAATACCAGATTCATTGCCCCAGCCTTCCTGGTAAGCAGACGCATAGTTTCTGTTACCCGGCTGCACAATTTTAGACTTGTTAGGCGCCGCACCCGGATGGGTGTTGTACTGGCCTACTGAAGCCTCATTTTTTTCGCCGGTCTGCTCGATGTAACTATGGTTAACCACATCGTGCTGAGAGCCGCCCGGGGATGACCCCTGCTTGACCTTTGCGCTGTTCTCAGTGTTGTACTGATCGATGTCTGAAATAGATTTCCCACCTTGAGTACCGGTTTGATCAACCTCTACATGATGTGGGCCCCCGTACTGGTCGATGGTGCTTTCCGAATTATTCGCAAACACCCCTCCAGATAGTGTCAGTGCCGCTCCGGACACCATTGATATAAGTAGCTTTTTCAAAACTCTACTCCCTTAACATGTTAACGGAGCCGCGAGACTCCATATTGCAAGCTCAGCCAACCCGGCCGGACATGCGTTTTGCGAAAAATACGGCCACCGGTTTCGCGTGCCGACAGCTGACGGGAATAGATAGGACAAGGGGAACACGCCGGTGCGTTTTGACAGGCATAGTGCATATCGATACACTCCGCCCGCAATAAACGCGGCCCAGGCGCGTCCACTTGTTGGGTTGGTTCCCCGTGGACCTTCCCACTCTGGCCTACCAGCGTTTTGACGCCAAATCATCTGCGCTGGTGGGCCGACCTTCTTTGGGTGACTTACATCAACTTTTTACACTGAAATAAGTTAGCTCCCTTTGTTTGCTTGTTCGTTTGTTCTTGCCATTGTCTTTTACTTGGCACCAGCCCCTCCCGCAGCGGTAACAGGCACCTGCGGAGTGGGCAACATTTGTCCCGGTCTGGGTTGATAGTGATTCATTGCCGTACTGTTACGGCAGGTCACCGAGGGCCGGTTACCATTTCTATCCAGGGGTACGGTGACCTTCTTTAACGGAATATCATCCCGCTCCGAAAAATAACGGCGCATCAGGTTATCACCCTCAGCTTCATTGGTGGCAATACACCACAGGTCCTGCATCGACCCTTCCAGAATCAGCGCATACAGCGCGGTTTCGATGGCACGCTGTAAAGCCAGCTGATCCGGTTCGTTGTAGGTAATACCGGTTTCCGCCTCCAACAATTCCTGGAAAGAGACATACCTGAAGGCATCCGCGCCGTAGGCAATGGACGAAATTGACTTTCTGACGCTGACCGACGAGAGCACTTCCCCGGTCTTTACACTGACCGCGCGCAAATAGATGGTAACCGTATCTTCCCGGTATTGAGTTTGCCCACCCACACCTAAGAAGCGCGCGCCAATGCCGCCGGACTTGGTATTGGTATCAAACCCGATGATCCCGCCCTCTAACAACATACCGGCAAACAACAGCGGCGGCAGCGCCTGGGGGTTGATGGTTTTCTCACCCAGATAACTGGCGCGCATTTCACGAATAACCGCCCGTTCGCGTAACAGGTTGTCCAACTTTTCCCGTTCTATAACGGTAAACCAGGACCGTTCACCCGCTTCGTGCAGGGCTTTGACAAGTATAGAGGTAGCACCCTGGGTGACCGCCCGGGACAGGGTCTGAGCACCGTCCGTGGGTTTAAACTGTCCCGTTTGATCGGTAAAGCCATACACCGCTACAGGCACCTTCTGTCCTGCCGGTGGCAAAGACCGCAGAATTTCCCCCGCATCGGTCCTGCCCTGCACCTTGGATTGATAAAATGAATCGCCGGCGTTTGCGACACACCCGCTCAGAACTACCGCGGACAACAGTGCCGCTAAGAGCCTTACTCCCCTTTTCACAAACTAACCCTCCGTTAGAAGCGGAACAATAACTTCAGTGACACTGCCATCCAGATTATTGGTGATGGTTAAGGTGACACTTTCAATTCCACGTACAAACGATATCTCTTGATCGCCAAATTGAATCAAACCGGTGTCCTGGGCGTTTTCGCCGAAGATTACATCGGTAATTTGCGTTGCCAATGCAGACAACAGACGGCTTTGGAGCGTGCGGACAAACTGTGCCGCCGGATCGTTGCGGTCTTCGGCATCCGGATCTTCATGATCATTCTGCGCATTGGCCAACCCAAGCAGATGGGATGAGTTAAAGGGGTTCCCCCCAAAGGAAGGGTTATTGAATCGGAACGTTTGGTCCGAGGCAAAGGCATTTGCCCCAAACAGCATCGACGCCGTACAAATGAGTCCCGCAAACAGTTTTGATTTTGGACTTTTAACCGGATTTAACATCTCAAATCCCCCGGTTTGTTGTTTTGGTTCATGACTAACCGCTCCCTGCGATCCCTGTTATCTAAAGTACTCCGTTCAAATGACCCGGGCTTTAAGGCTATGCTGCCTTTTAAGCCGTCGTCGGTGGGCCCGGCAAGTCCAGTGCACGCCCAACCGGCTCATCAATCGTTATAATATGGGGGCGTTATATGCAATCTGCTTATAACCACGCTTTCTTCCTCCCATTCGTGTCGCAAGGCTTCAATCAAGAAAGCCGACATTTTTATAGTTTTTTTACGCCACTATCGAATAGTTACTTGCCTTAGTGGACATGTCAAGCCCCCTTACAGCAAGCTTATTACCATATTTTCTCAGTATTTTGACAGATCTTATGCAGAGTTTGTGACAATTTTGTAAACAAATCGGGGAGGCTGGACTTTTTTCTTGTTCCGATGCCCAAACACTCAAGTCTCACAACCGCGCGCCTAATGATCTTGTTGCGCACGCGCCGCCAACCCGGCATCAAGATGTCCGGCCAACCTGACCAATTCCTCGTTCAGAGTATTCCTGGACCGTTTATACTCTGCCTCAGCAACCAGAACCGCCCGGCGTTGATCCACCAAACCTACCTCAGCACCCTGGGTGAGCAATTCCATACGACCAATATTTTCCGCCAGGATAAAAAGTGCCTGACTGAATTCCGCATCCGTTTGTACAGTCTTAAACAAACGATCCAACGCAATACGGGTGGCCCGGAAAAGCGGTTCCAGGGTGTTTGCGTCAATGCTGACCAATAGATCAGCGGACGCCGCCAGGCGCACTTCCAGAACCTGCCTGGAAATAGCCATTAAATTGCTGAATACCTCCTCAAGCCCCCGGCGTAGACCGGTAATGTCCCCCTGGCTCAATTTATTCACCATAGTCCTTTGCGCACGGTAGCCGGGATATTTCCGGGTGGCCTGGGCCAGCTCCGCCAAACCCAGCATATGGTTTGCCCGCCGCAGAGCTTGCCGGGTTTCCGTGTCCAGCGATTCAACAATATCGTTGTACGACTGCGCGGCTCTCCGCCGGGCGCGCTGATTGTCCCGCCACGTTTGATACAGTACAAACAACCCGGGCTCCGGCGGCTGGGGGATGTACCTTTGTTGCCAGCGGACCAGATGCTCAACCGCCTCGTTCAATTTGTCGCCTTGCAATTTATCCGCCTGTTCAAACGAATTGGTAAAAGAACTCCGATTCACCCCCAGTATCATGTCTCTGAGCGCGCGCTGCAGTTGTGGTTGAGGGGACTGTTGCAGTTCCGCCATGGAGGTCTCTATACACTGCCATTGCTGTATTGCCGGCCAACCCAGCCATAAAATCAGTAGAGCACCTCCACACCCAACAACAACATTGAGTTTTCCAAAACGCCTTTTAGCCATCGTTTTTAAACCCCTCGGACCAACTGCTGAGGGGCACAAGTCGTCCGTTCTTAACCTGGGTTGGCCAGGTCAGGCCCAACCCCCGCCGGCTTATTCCGCTGACCATACCCAGTCCGGCATCCCGCAAACCATTTACACCCCGCACAATGGACGCCCGGCTCAGGTCACGGCTTCTTTCCAGTCCGGCCACTAGAATCCGCGCAGACAAAAACCCTTCCAGGGATACAAAACCCGGCACGGCATCCGGATCAAATTCCCTTAGCACACGCCGGTAAAAAACCAGTTCGTCAGCATTCCCGGTATAGTGGGGTACCACCTGGGAAAACAAGACACCTTCAGCCTGTGCACCCAAGTCAGCCAAGACAACTTCAGCACCGGTAAAGGACAAGCCAACATATTGAGTTTGCCGCCAAACGTCCCGGGCCAGGGTGATAAAACGGGCGGCTGCTTCCGGGGCTGCAATCATGACAACAATCCTGGGCGGTTCAGGCCGCCGCATTAACCCGGCCAGCGCACTTTCGACATGATTGGTATTACGGGCATATTTGCCGAATAACAGTTCATTGCCGAAACCCCGGCGCTTAAACGCTGCCACGGCGTTGGCATAACCGCCGAAACCAAATGCGTCATCCTGGATCAAAAAACCCACATGCCGGGGAGATATCCGGGCGGCATAGATGCCCGACACAATCGCCTCAATTTCCTGAGCGTAACTTGCGCGAACGTTGACGATATAGGGATTTGGAGGGTATTCCCGCAACACCTGAGTACCCGTAAAGGCACCAAAAAACAGGGTTTCTTGTGCTACCGCAACCGGGGCGGCCACCACCGCCGTGGGTGTGCCGACAATTCCCGCTACGGCGGCTACGCGCTCCTCCCGGATCAGCGAACGTACGTTAAGAGCTGCAGCCTCTGGTTCGTAACCGTCGTCTTTAACCACCAGTTCTAACGGGTGCCCGTCCACCCCGCCACTTTTATTGATATGGTAAAAGTAGGCTTCATAACCTTGCCTTACCCCACGCCCAAGCCTTGCCGAGGGACCCGACAAGGCTGTAGACATACCAATCTTAAGGTTCTTTTCTTCTCCGTGATGCGCCCAGGCCACGGAGCAGCCCACCGGGGTTAACAAGACAAACCACACAAACACGGGCAAGGGCATCAGGCTCCCTCCTTACTTTGCAACCAGCCAAACTGACGCCCCTGGTGGTACACCAGCGGCAGGATAATCAGGACAAGCAGCAAAACCGTCAGCATGCCTCCTACCATGGGGGCGGCAAGGCGGCTCATGATCTGTGCACCCGTCCCTTCACCATACATAACCGGCAATAAACCCACTATGGTGGCCACCGAGGTCATCATCACCGGACGCAGACGGCGGCATGCCCCTTCAACAACCGCCTGGCGATAGCCATCAGCGGTTTGTGCACCCGCACAGGCCTGTTTGAGGTATTGCAGCATGATTACACCGGTTTCCGCGGCAATACCCCCCAGGGCAATAAGGCCTACCGCAACCGCCACGGAAAAGTTATAGCCTTCAAGGTAGAGCAGCCACAGCGCCCCGACAACGGCAAAGGGCAGGGTGGCCAGAATGATCATCACGTCCAGCATATTCCGGAAGTTGGCATACAACAGGAAAGTGATCACCAGCAAGGTGACCGGTACAATGACCTTCAGACGATCTTCTGTCCTTTGCAGATATTCAAACTGCCCGGCCCAGCGTATGGAATATCCGGGCGGCAGCTTCAACTTTTGCCTGACCAGACTTTGTGCCGTGGCCACGTAGTTGCCAATGTCGATACCTTGGATGTCGACGTAGGTCCAACCGTTGAGTCTGGCATTTTCACTCTTGATGCCCGGTGGTCCGTTTGCTATGGCGATATCAGCCACTTCCCCCAGCGACAACCTTTGGCCGCTGTGGGTGATAATGGGCAGCAACGCCATATCTTCCGGCGAATTTCGATAGGCTTGCGGATAACGCATATTGACCGGATATCGCTCCGAACCCTCCACCGAATAAGTGACATTGGTACCACCGATGGCGGTTGCGATAACCTGCTGAATATCTTCAACATTAAGCCCGTACCGGGCTGCCGTCTCGCGCCGGATATTCACTTCAACATATCGTCCGCCGGCAACCCGCTCGGAATAGACCGAGGCCGTTTGCGGAAGCTGTTTGAGAATGTCTTCTAAGTCCCGGCCAATTTTTTCTATCGTATCCAGATCAGGACCGGCTACCTTAATACCCACCGGCGTCTTGATACCGGTGGCTAACATATCGATACGTGTTTTTATCGGCATAACCCACGCGTTGGTCAGCCCCGGCAGTTGTACCAGGGCGTCCAGTTCCCGGCGCAGCTTTTCCGGGGTCATTCCGGGGCGCCAGGTCTCCCGGGGTTTAAATTGAATAAAGGTTTCGATCATCGTCAGCGGTGCGGGATCAGTGGCGGTCTCCGCCCGGCCAACTTTGCCGAATACCGTCTTCACCTCGGGAACGCTGCGAATGAGTTTATCGGTTTGTTGCAGAATCTGCCGGGCCTTGCCGATGGAAACACCCGGATAGGTACTTGGCATATACATCAGATCACCTTCATCCAGCGGCGGCATAAATTCGCTGCCTATTTGCTGATAAGGAAAATAGCTGCTGGCCAGTACCGCCACGATGCCCACGGTAACCCACCTTGGGTGTTGCAGCATCCAATTCAGCACACAGCGGTAACCGGCAACCAGATAACGGTTCAGGGGGTTGTCCAACTCACTCTTAATCTGCCCACGTATACAATAGCCAATGAGGACAGGCACCAGGGTAATGGACAACAAGGCAGCACCGGCCATTGCATAGGTCTTGGTATAGGCTAACGGCGAAAACATGCGGCCTTCCTGGGCTTCCAGGGCAAAGACCGGCAAAAAGCTGACGGTGATGATCAGCAGACTAAAAAAAAGTGCGGGGCCCACCTCGCGCGATGCATCTGTAACCTGCCGCCAGCGGTCGGCATGGGGGTTGCGCTCCGCGTGTTTGTGCAGATTTTCAACACAGACAATGGCGCCATCTATCATGGTGCCAATGGCTATGGCCAGCCCTCCCAGGGACATGATGTTGGCATTCATACCCTGTAGATAAATCAGCACAAAGGCCAGCAGAATACCCACCGGCAGGGCAATGACGGCAACCAGGGCCGAACGCAGATGGAACAGAAACAGAGCACAGATGATTCCCACCAGAACAAGTTCCTTACCCAGGGTGCGCCACAAATAACCCACCGCGTTTTCGATCAAGGCAGAACGATCATATACCGTGACCACCTCAACCCCGTCGGGCAAGCCGCTCTGCAATTGCTGCATTTTTTCCCTTACCCGCCGGATGGTTGCCTGGGCATTTTCCCCATAGCGCATGACAACAATGCCGCCAACGGTTTCACCAACCCCGTTCAGCTCAGCAATGCCACGCCGCATTTGCGGCCCAATGGTTATCTCCGCGATATCCCGCAACATGATGGGAATGCCGTTGCGGCTTAACCCCAAAGGCACCTGGCGCAGGTCTTCAATACCCTGAATATAGCCGCTGGCACGCACCATGTATTCAGCTTCAGCCATTTCGATTACCGATCCGCCTACCTCCCGGTTACTGCGTTGAATAGCTTGTTGGACGTGCGCCAACGGTATACCGTAGGCGCGTAGCTTGTCCGGTTCTACAATCACCTGATATTGCTTAACCATGCCACCCACGCTGGCGACTTCGGATACACCCTCAACCGCTTGCAGTTCAAACTTAAGGAACCAATCCTGAATCCCGCGCAACTGGCCGATATCATGACTGCCGGTGGGATCAACCAGGGCATACATGTACACCCACCCCACCCCGGTGGCGTCCGGCCCTAATTGAGGTTGGGCTGCCGCCGGCAAGTTGGGTTCCGCCTGCCGCAGGTACTCCAACACCCGGCTGCGGGCCCAGTAGATATCCGTATTGTCGTCAAATATGACGTAGACATAAGAATCGCCAAAGAAGGAGAATCCACGAACGGTGGTAGCCCCCGGCACCGAGAGCATGGCTGTGGACAAGGGGTAGGTCACCTGGTCCTCAACAACCTGCGGCGCCTGGCCGGGATAGGCGGTCTTAATGATCACCTGAACATCAGACAGGTCCGGAATGGCATCTACCGGTGTCTTAACCAGGGCGTACAAGCCAAATGAGACCAAAACACCACAGGCCATCAGGACAAAAACCCTGTTTTTCACCGACCAGAGGATCACCCATTCAATCATGCGCCCGGCCCCAATACATCCAGTTGGGTAATGCGGAACTCACCGGCTTGAATGGTAAAGGTAAACAGGATATCGGTGTTCGGATGTATCCCTTCCAAGGCAACGCCTTCGTCCACCAGAAAGTTCATTGTTTTACCCGGCCGCGACCATTTCACGATGGGATCGTGGGCGATCCGCAACACCCTTTCCGCTGGGTAAACCGCCTTAACGGTGCCGGTGACCGATGCTTGTTGCAGTTGCTCCGCGTGGCCGTCAATACGCTTGAAGTCGGATTGTTTGCTGGATTCAGAGTCGATGAGAAATTGCGCTGAGGTCACCACCCGGTCACCGTCGTTCAGACCGGCAAGGACCTCCGCGTAACCGGCATCCATGTGGCCCACACGGACCGCCACCGATTTAAACCGGCCACCGCCCAGATCCAGTACCACCCGATTCTGATACCCGGTCCGGATAATCGCCTCTTTTGGGACCACCAATGAAACCTGTTGGTGGCTTGCGCGAATAGACACCTGGGCAAACATATTGGGTTTGAGCACCAGATCCTCATTATCGAAACGCATTCTTACCCGCACGGTGCGGGTGGTGGGGTCCAGCACCGGATAAACATAGTCCACGTAACCCCGCCAGACCCTGCCGGAATTGTAATTTAAGGTCATGGTCACCGGATTACCCCGGCGAACCAGGGCAGCCTGTTGTTCAAATACTTCCGCTTCTACCCAAACCTGGTCCAAACCCGCTATTGACATCATCCGGGTGCCGGGCTGGATATAGTCACCCTGACGCACCTTTAACTCTTCCACCACCCCATTACGGGGCGCGGTAAACGTCACCCGTTGCCGGACCTGTTGATGCCGGCTGAGGGTGGCAAGCGCCTGTTGCGGATAACCCAGTGAAATCAGGCGGGTTTCGGCAGCCGCCACCAGCGCCTTGTCGTCGGAATTTAGTGCGGTTATGAATTCCTGTTGGGCATTGACCAGGGCAGGTGAGTAGAGGTCATAAATCGGCTCACTTTCCGCAACAATCTCGCCGTTGGCCCGCACATGCAGCTGTTCAATCCAGCCGGCAACACGGGGCTGCACACGGCTCAAGCGGTCTTCGTCATGGGTGACAAAACCCACCGTGCTGATCTGGTGCAAAAGCAGGCGGCGTTCAACCACCGCTGTGCGCACCCCAAGGGTCTGAATCACTTGGGGAGAAACCGTGATGGTGCCGGGACTGGTATCCGCTTCGCCGGCGTATACCGGAATAAGATCCATACCCATCGGGGATTTGCCCGGTGCGTCCCGCCGGAAGTTCGGATCCATGGGTGCCACCCAGTATAAAGGCTGGCTGCCGCCGGTACCGTTTTCTTCTTGAGCAGGCTCGTGAACACGCCAATAGAGATAGGACAAGCCAAGGCCAAGCAGTATACCCGTGGCTAACGCAACCAGGTTTATGGCCCTGCTCACTTAGTAGTACCGTCAGTCGTGGGTGGGACCGTGGTGTGATAGTTTATGCGGGCAATAATCCGACCGCGCTCCACAGCAAGCGCAAGCGCTTCGAGCCGGCCATCCACCAGCGCCACCCGGCTGCGTACCGCCTCGGCAAAACCACCCCGGTCACTGGCATAAGCATCTAACGATACCTGCGCCTGGAGCGCCAGTTGGTTCAAGAGTTGACCCTGGTATAAGGCCTGTCTTTGAACCACTCGTTCCAGGTCCGCCAGGTCTGCTGACAGTTGGCTGACCATGCGCCGTAACAACAGTTGTTTTTCCGTTACCTCACGCCCGGCCAGGGCCACAGCGGACTTAAGCAGCTGATCCTGCCGGTTTATGCGAAAAAAAGGTAAGTCCACCAACACTCCAAGGCTGACAAAGTCGGCGCGGCTTCTCCCCTGGGGGTCGTTATCCCGGTATCCGTAGCTGGCCTGGAACTGCCATTGCGCTTTGTAGTTTTGCCGGGCCAGTTCCACCTCTGTTTGTCGGGCGGCAACGTTACGGGTTATCGCTGCAATCGCCGGGTGCTGGACCAACCAGATACTTAACTCAGGCGTGCTCTTATGCACAAGCGCCGGAGCATCCAGCTCTATCCCCGGTAGGTCCGGATGAACCCTGAAGTCCGGTAGTTGCACCCATTGCGCTGCGGTGCGTTGATAGAAAAATTCCTGTAACAAACGCACCCGGCTGTCTTTTTGCCGGCCTAAGCTGATCAAGCGCTCGTCCATACGGGTTAAGGCGAGTTTTGCCCGAACCACATCCTGCTGGCCACCCTTTCCCGGCCGGCTCCCATAACGCCGGATTGCCGCATCCTGTAACTGTTCGAACAAACTGCGTTGTTGCTTAACCAGCACCATACTTTCCTGAGCCAGATAGACATCCAGCCACAGTTGGCAGACGCGTTGGCGGATCTGTGCCCTGCGATCCAGGCGCAACAGGGGTTCGCGGAGTTGCAGATGCCCCAGCCGCTTGTTGCGCAACTTGGCCGAATGTCCCCGGGGAATTTTCTGCTGGATCCCCACCTTAAATTGGCTCATGGGCTCCCGGCCAAAATCAAAACCGTCCACCGGTAAGTTTGCCGCAGACAGAGACAATACGGGATTTGGCCACAGGCCGGCGGCATCC
>JANQMF010000056.1 GCA_028280225.1 Pseudomonadales bacterium
CCAATCACAATGGGCCCGGCACCCAGGATCAAAACAGATTTGATATCTTCGCGTTTGGGCATCAGCCTTGACCCTCCGGCGCGGATGGCTGCTTGTGCGCCTCGATGGCTGCAACAAATTTATCGAAGAGATACAGGCAGTCCTGGGGCCCCGGGCTGGCCTCGGGATGGCCCTGAAAACTGAACGCGGGCACGTCGGTACGCTCCACACCTTGCACGGTGCCGTCAAACAAAGACAGGTGCGTACACTTTAAATTGTTGGGCAATGTGTCTGCGTCAACGGCAAACCCATGATTCTGGCTGGTGATAATGACTTCCGCGGAGGCCTGGTCCTGAACCGGATGATTTGCCCCATGATGGCCGTGGGGCATCTTCACCGTGGTGGCACCACTGGCCAGGGACAACAGTTGATGTCCCAGGCAAATGCCAAACAGGGGAATACCGCTGTCCAGCAGTTCTTTAATTGCCGCTATGGCATAGTCACAGGGCTCAGGGTCGCCGGGCCCGTTGGACAAGAATATGCCGTCCGGATTAAGCGCCAGCACCTCTGCCGCTGATGTTTGGGCCGGCACCACCGTCAGCGCACAACCACGGTCAGCCAACAATCTTAATATATTGCGCTTAACGCCGAAGTCATAGGCAACCACATGGTGGCCGGGCTCCTTCAGCTCACCATATCCGTTAGTTAAATCCCAACTGGTTTGTGTCCACTGCCGCTTTTCACCACTGACCACCCGGGCCAGATCCATGCCCTGAAGACCCGGAAAAGCTTGTGCCTCAGCCAGGGCCCGGGCTTCACCCGCCGGGGTTGACGCCGCTTCGCCGGCCAGAATACAACCGGCCAGGGCGCCCTTTTCGCGGATCAGGCGGGTCAGGCGCCGGGTGTCCACGTCGGCAATGGCCACCACCTCTTGCGCAGCCAGAAAATCCTGCAAGGTGCCTTGTTGCCGCCAACTGCTGTGTTGTTTTGGGGTTTGGCGGATGACCAGGCCCGCGCTCCATACCCGGTCGGATTCGTTATCTTCTTCGTTGACCCCGGTGTTGCCAATTTGCGGGTAGGTCAGGGTGACAATTTGTTGCGCATAAGAAGGATCGGTCAAAATTTCCTGATAGCCGGTCATGGCGGTATTAAAAACAACTTCGCCAACACGGCTACCCTCGACCCCAATCGACTGGCCGTAAAATACACTACCGTCTTCCAAGGCTAATAAAGCCGGTATCAAATGATTGCCCTCTACTAACGCTGACTCTACTGTTACGTTCTATTCAGCACTCTTTGTAAGCGTGCTTTTTATTATTCTGTTCTGTTCCCGGTGCTTCTTTCCCCGGTGCTGCCGGCGGAGTCCCGATGCTGCCACCGGAGCCACACGCGCATCATGCAGCGCGGTTCAACGCACAGAATTAGAACTTTGTCGATTTTCCGAATCCCTCAGGCGGCCATCCTGCCGGGGCAGACGGCCGGAAAATCGGGTGGGCCTGGGTTGTCTGGTTTGCCAAAGAACCCGTCAAGCTTGGGAGCGGTATTGTACGGATGTGTCCGGCAAAAAGCAGCAGTTTCTTCTATAGATTAAGCAAACCCTGCATGTCGTAGAGCCCCGGAGGTTGGCCGTGGATATACCTTGCCGCCCGCAATGCGCCCTGGGCGAAGTTCAGGCGGCTGCTGGCCCGATGGGTTATTTCTATGCGTTCTCCTTCACCGGCAAACATCACCGTATGCTCTCCAACAATATCCCCGCCGCGCTGGGTGGCAAAGCCAATGGTTTTACGCTCCCGGGCACCGGTAATACCCTGGCGGCCATAAACCGCATCTTGTTCAAGGTCTCTGTCCAGCACCTGGGCGAGGATCTCACCCATGCGCACCGCTGTACCCGAGGGCGCGTCCACTTTGTGCCGATGGTGCATCTCCATGACTTCAACATCCACACTATCCCCCAGGGCCTTGGCGGCAATCTCTATCAATTTAAAGGTGAGATTGACCCCCACACTCATATTCGGAGCCATAAACAGCGGGCATCGATGCGCAACACTTTTCAGCTGGGTAAGCTGTGATTCATCGAACCCGGTTGTGCCGACCACCAGGCCCTTACCCTGGGCCGCACAAATATCCGCCAGGTTGAGAGTGGCCACGGGAACCGTAAAGTCCACAGCCACATCATAGGCATTTTCGTGCGCTTCGGGATCCCCGGTTATGGCCACGCCCAGCGTACCCAGGCCACACACTTCGCCGGCATCCGCCCCCACCGCAGCGTTGTCCGGATGTTCAAAAGCGGCCCCCAGTTCCAGATCCGGGGCTTGCTGAATAACTTGGATAAGGGTCTTGCCCATACGTCCCGCCGCACCGGGAATGGCAATTCGAAGTTTTGACGACATGTTCAGGGTTTCCAGGAATTATCGTCCCCATTGTAGGGGAAAAGGTGGCCACCCGGGCAACCATCATCGGGTCGCTGAGGAATCCCGCTGGGCAGGTCTAAGGTTTCAGGCCGTCAAAAAAATCTTTAACACCATCAAACCAGGATTTTTCTTTGGGCGAATGCCGTTTGTTCTGCTCCAACGATACTTTAAGCTGGCGGATAAGTTCTTTTTGGGCATCCGTAAGTTTCACCGGTGTTTCTACAACCACTTTGCACAGTAGATCACCCACACCACCGCCGCGAACCTGTGTCACACCTTTGCCACGCAGTCGAAACACTTTTCCGGTCTGGGTTTCCGGGGGGATCTTCAGTTTCACCCGGCCATCCAGCGTGGGCACTTCCAGCTCACCGCCAAGGGCAGCATCCGGAAAAGAGATAGGTACTTCGCAATAAAGATGGCGGCCCTCGCGCACAAAGATGGGGTGGTCGCGTACCTCAACTTGCACATAAAGGTCTCCCGGTGGTCCACCATGAGCACCGGCTTCACCTTCACCGGTTAAGCGGATACGGTCACCGGTATCCACCCCGGCGGGGATCTTCACCGACAAGGTTTTGCGTTTTTCCCGCCGACCGGTGCCGCCGCAAGAGCGGCACGGATCGGTGATAATTTGCCCCTGGCCGCGGCACCGTGGACAGGTTTGTTGTAAGGAAAAGAACCCCTGGCTGACACGAATCTGTCCGGTGCCCTGACACTCGGGACAGATGGTGGGTGAAGTACCCGGCGCCGCACCGCTGCCGTCACAGTCCTCACAGACAGCCAGTACCGGGATACGGACCTCTACCGTATCCCCATTAACCGCCTGTTCCAGATCAAGCTGCATATTGTAGCGCAGGTCAGACCCCCGGCCCGGGCCACCTCGCCCGCCGCGGCCACCCCCGCCAAATATGTCGCCAAACACATCGCCGAAGATGTCGCCAAAATTGCCTTCAAAACCAAAACCGCCGGCCCCCCCCTGACTGGGGTCCACACCCGCATGGCCAAACTGGTTATAAGCCTGGCGCTTATCATCATCCGAGAGAATTTCATAAGCCTCGCTGGCTTCCTTGAATTTTGCTTCAGCCTCGGGATCGTCGGGATTGCGGTCCGGATGATATTTCATGGCCAAACGGCGATAGGCTTTCTTGAGATCACCTTCATCGGCGTCTCGGTCAATGCCTAATACTTCGTAGTAGTCTCGTTTGGACATTCTTTACCTGTCTCTTTACCTGTCTCTTCTACAGAACTTTGTCTACAGAACCTCGCCATCCTCAGCGGCCAAAACAAACGACGCGGGCTTGGGAATCGCCAAGCACCGCGCCGTCAGTCGTAACTGGCTGAGATTACTTGTTATCCCGGTCTTTAACCTCTTCGAACTCTGCATCCACAGCGTCGTCACCGGGGCCCGGTTCCGCTTGCGCACCGGGTTCCCCGGCACCTGCCGCCGCAGCCTGCTCTTCGTACATCTTTTGCGCCAGACCCGCAGAAGCTTCGGACAGAACTTTCATTTTTTCTTCGATGGCATCTTTGTCATCACCCTTCAGCGCTTCTTCAAGCGCCTTGGCAGCGTCCTCGATAGCCGTCTTTTCAGCTTCTGTTGCCTGGTCACCGGCATCTTCCACCGCCTTGCGGGCACCGTGTACCAGGCCGTCCGCCTGGTTGCGCAGCTGGACCATCTCTTCGAAGCGCTTATCTTCTTCAGAGTGGGCTTCCGCGTCACGCACCATCTGTTCAATTTCTTCATCGGACAAGCCGCTTGAAGCCTTGATGACAATAGACTGCTCTTTGCCCGTGGCCTTGTCCTTGGCGGAGACATTCAGAATACCGTTGGCGTCCAAGTCAAAAGCCACCTCAATTTGCGGCATACCCCGGGGCGCCGGTGGAATGTTTTCCAGGTTAAATTGGCCCAGACTCTTGTTGCCGGAAGCTTGTTTACGCTCCCCCTGCAACACGTGAATGGTCACGGCCGTCTGATTGTCGTCTGCGGTTGAGAACGTTTGTGTCTTCTTGGTGGGAATGGTGGTGTTCTTGTCGATCAGGACACTCATCACCTGGCCCAAGGTCTCAATGCCCAGGGACAATGGGGTGACGTCCAGCAACAGCACATCGGTCACATCTCCCGCCAGTACAGCCGCTTGAATACAGGCACCCATGGCCACGGCTTCGTCGGGATTAACATCCCGGCGGGCATCTTTGCCAAAAAAGGCTTTCACCTTTTCCTGCACCTGGGGCATACGGGTCTGGCCACCCACTAAAATCACATCGTCGATGTCGTTAATGGTCAGACCGGCATCGTCCAACGCGGTCTGACAAGGTCCAATGGTACGATCGGTAAGATCTTCGACCAGAGATTCCAACTTCGCCCGGGTCAGCTTGAGGACCAGGTGTTTGGGACCACTTTGATCCGCTGTGATATAGGGTAGATTAATTTCCGTCTGCTGGGAGTTGGACAGCTCAATTTTGGCTTTTTCCGCCGCCTCTTTCAGACGTTGTAAAGCCAGGGGATCGTTGTGCAGGTCCACGCCATTGTCTTTCTTAAACTCGTCCGCCAGGTAGTCGATCACGCGCAGATCAAAGTCTTCCCCGCCAAGAAAGGTATCGCCGTTGGTGGACAACACTTCAAACTGATGTTCGCCGTCTACCTCGGCAATTTCGATGATGGATACGTCAAAGGTACCCCCGCCCAGGTCGTATACCGCAACCTTGGCATCACCCCTTTGCTTATCCAGGCCATAGGCCAGGGCTGCGGCGGTGGGCTCGTTGATAATACGTTTGACGTCCAGGCCGGCAATTTTTCCGGCGTCCTTGGTGGCCTGACGCTGGGAGTCGTTGAAGTAAGCCGGCACGGTAATCACCGCTTCCGTGACTTCTTCACCCAGATACTCTTCCGCGGTTTTCTTCATTTTTTTGAGGGTTTCCGCAGAGATTTGCGGCGGCGCCAGCTTGTCACCCTTAACCTCAATCCAGGCATCACCATTAGACGCTTCCGCAATGGTATACGGCACCATTTTGATGTCTTTTTGCACCACGTCGTCGCTGTACTTACGGCCAATTAAACGCTTCACTGCAAAAAGTGTATTGGCAGGATTGGTCACCGCCTGACGTTTTGCATTCTGCCCAACCAAAATTTCTCCATCATCGGTATAGGCGATAATAGAGGGTGTTGTGCGATCACCTTCGGAGTTCTCTATCACCCGAGGATCACCACCGTCCATCACGGCAACGCAGGAGTTGGTTGTACCTAAGTCAATTCCGATGATCTTACCCATGTTTATGTTCCTGTAATTGCACCAGCCCCTTGCCGGTGTGAGTTCACGTTATCTTGCCCACCTATATTTGGTCTAAGCGCCTAAGTTCAAGCCCTATTTGGCTAAAAGCAGCAATAAAAGCCCTTATCGCGGCGCGCCGGATGGTGCTTGCATTCACGACTGGACCACAATGACTTTTGCGGCTCTAACCAGGCGCCCGTTTAAGGTATATCCCTTGGCCATCACATCCATGACAGAATTAGGTTCCGCATCCGGGTTGGGCACCATGGTCATGGCCTCGTGCAGCTGTGGATCAAAGGGTTCGCCAAGGGGATCGATCTGCTCAACCCCGGATTTGCCCAGGGTGTCGATAAACAGCTTCAGCGACAGCGCCACCCCTTCTGCAATGGCCTGCGCACCCTCTGTCTGGGTGGCGGTTTCAACCGCTTTTTCCAGACTGTCCAGAACCGGAAATAAGTCGTTAATTAACTTTTCCACGGCAAATTTGTGGGCATTTTCCACATCCCGGGCTGACCGGCGTTTGATGTTCTCCACCTCCGCAAGGCTGCGCAGCATCTGGTCTTTCAGCTCTGCAGTGCGCTCGGCCACCAACGCTGCAAGATCATCACCTGTGTCTTTTGCCTGTTGCGCTTCGGTATCACCTTCCGTTTCTGTCGCTACAGCTTCGTCAGCAGCACTGTGTTCCGCTTCAGCCTGAGCTTGTTCACCAGACGTTTCAGTTTGTTCCGCTTCCGCGCTGTTTTTTTCGTCAGCCATGCAACGCCTTCCCGTGGGGCACAAAAATCGTGCACGCTTTATAAGGGCTTATGTCTGTATTTCAAGGGGTTTGTGAAGAAAAGAGCTGAAGAAAGTGGCGGCTTAGCCAGTGCCTGTCAGCAGTACAGGTTTTCCAGACAGGAACTAACTGTGCCGCATGGCAGCGCTGAGTACCCGGGCGGTGACATCCACCACCGGAATGATGTCCTTGTAATCCATCCGCACCGGGCCAATAACCCCCAATACCCCGGCAACATCACCGTTCAGTTCATACGCGCTGGTGACCAGCGACATTTCCCCCAGGGGTTGATATCCGGATTCTTCACCAATAAATAACTGCACGCCGTTGGTCTGTAAACACTGGTCCAACAGGTGCAGGACGCGCCCTTTGCGCGACATGGCGTCAAACAGGGTTTTAACCGTGTCGGTATCTGCACTGAAATCCAGCAAGCGGCTTTCGCCCCGCACCAGCAGCTCCTGGTCGTTGTCCGGGGCATCAGCAAAAACCGCCGCCGCCATGTCCAGTGCGGTCTGCATCAACTGGTCCATACGGTCTTTGTCTGCCTGCATGCTTTCGACAATGTGGTGCCGGATATCCATTAAGGGCCGACCCCCATATTCCCGGTTAATAAAGTTTGCCGCCTGGGTGAGTTCCACTTCGCTGTAGGCGCGTTCGGTATGAATAACCCGGTTTTGTACCTCGCGGTCGTTGAGGACCAGGATAACCAGCACCCGCTCATCGTCCAGGCGCACAAATTCCAGGTGGCGCAGGTTAACCTGATTGCGCATGGGTGTGGTGATGAGACAGGTCATTTGCGTAATCTGGGACAACAGTTCGCTGGCCGAGGCCACCAGCTCGTTGGGCGCCAAGTCCATATCTAATTCTGCTTCGATTTCCCGCACCCGGCTGCCTTTCCAGGGTTCAACACTGAGCAGACTGTCGACAAAAAAACGATAACCCTGGTGGGTCGGAATTTTCCCGGCGGATGTGTGCGGGGAACGGACCAGTCCCAGTGACTCCAGGTCTCCCATGATGTTGCGCACCGTGGCGGAAGAAACCGCCACCTCCGGCATGGTGGCTAACGATTTTGATGCCACCGGATTACCATCCGCAATATATTGCTCTACCAGCAGTTTAAATAACTGCTGGGCCCGGGAGTCCACCTGGTTTGATATGTTCTCAGTTGTCATCTGATCTTTTGATCTTTTTGATCTTTTTGATCTTTGCCAGCACTTAAGCCTGCACCGGAAACTCAATGGTGATTTTTTTATACCAGCGAACGCTGTTGGATGCATCATGAATTCGCACATTGGGTTAGAATTCTTTGATGCTGAAGCACCTTACGCTGAAAAACTTTGTTCTGGTCGAACGCCTGGATATCGACTTTGCCCAAGGCTTGTCCACCATTACCGGCGAATCCGGGGCCGGCAAGTCGATTCTGTTATCTGCCCTGGGTCTGATTCTGGGCAACAGGGCCAGCGTGGATGTGGTGCGGCCGGGAACAGACAAAGCGGATGTCAGCGCGGAATTTGATCTGCATTATCTGCCCGGGGTTAAGCAGCATATTGATGCAGCCGAATTGCAAACGGAAAATCCCGAGCAGTGCATTATTCGCCGGGTGGTCACCCCCCAGGGCCGGTCCCGGGCCTTTGTCAACGGTATTCCGGTTACCACCCAGTTTTTGCGTGATATCGGCGACCTGCTGGTGGACATTCACGGTCAGAATGAGCACATTCACCTGGCTAGCCGCAGTGTGCAGATGCAACTGTTAGACGACTATGCCGGCACACGAACCGCCGCGGACAAGGTGGCTGCCCTGTACCGGGGCTGGCAGGAGGGGTTAGCCCGAATCGAAGCGTTGCAGGAAAGCCTGGCGGCCAATGCGGACAAACGGGATCTGCTCACCTATCAACTCCAGGAATTAGACGAGTTTGCCCTGCAAAGTGGTGAGTTTGAAAACCTGGAAAACCATCACAAAAGGCTGGCTCAAGCCCACGATACGCTCAATGCCATCCAACAGGTTCTGGCGCTTTTGGAACAGGGTGACAATTTAGGCTCGAGCCTGCGCCTGCTGGATAACATTCAGGATGATCACGCCACTTTATCCACAGCCCGGGAAAGCCTGGCTGCCGCACTGGGGTTGCTGGAGGACGCTGAACGGGACCTGCGCCGTTATCAGGATGGGGTGGTTGTTGATGATCAAGCGTTAAGAGAGGTTGAAGACCGCCTGAACACAGCCCAGGACCTGGCCCGTAAACACCGGGTACCCGCTGAACAATTGGCGCCACGGGCTGAGCAACTGCGCAGCGAGCTGACGGATATTGCCGCTGACAACACCGCCCTGGACGAACTGGAAGCAGCGGCTGACGAAGCGGCCAGGGCTTTCAACAAGGCGGCCAAGGCGCTGTCGGATAAACGCCGCAAGGCAGCCCCAAAATTTGCCAAACAAGTCACCCGCTATATGCAACAGTTGGGTATTGCCGACGGGCAATTTGCCATGACATTTACGGATAACCAGGGGGAACAGGGTATTGACCGGGTTGAATATGTGGTGACCACCAATGCGGATTTTCCCGCCGGGCCCCTTACGCAAATTGCCAGCGGGGGTGAACAAACCCGGATTTCCCTGAGCATACAGATTGTTGCGGCGGCAAACAGCGCGCTGCCCTGTCTGGTGCTGGACGAAGCGGACGTGGGCGTGGGCGGCACCACAGCCGATACCGTGGGCCGCATCCTGCGGGACCTGGCCCAACATACCCAGGTGATTTGTGTGACCCATGCACCCCAGGTTGCTGCCCTGGGTAATCATCACTATCAGGTGGTTAAAAAGGGCAATCACACCGCCATCCATCAGCTTGATGACAACAGCCGGGTGGACGAACTGGCCCGCATGCTGGCGGGGGCGGATATTACGGACAAAACCAGGGACTATGCCCAGACCCTGCTGGCCGCCGCAACGGATTAGATATCCGGCCCAAGCTTGGGTAGTATCCCGCGTTCGATTGGCCCACAAAGGTAACCATTGTGCCGAATAGACTTGCGCCCGTGATTAAGTACTGCCTGACCCTGGGTGTTGCAGGCTTGGTGTTGTCCGGGTGTACCGTCCCAAAATTGCCAAAGTTCCAGATGCCGCGGGTCCACAAAATTGCCGTCCAGCAGGGGAATGTCATTACCCAGGATATGATCGACCGATTAAAACCCGGCATGACTCGAAGCCAGGTTGCCTATGTGATGGGCGAGCCGGTGCTGCGCAATACCTTTGACGATACCCGCTGGGACTATATCTACACGCTGGATGTGCCCAACATCCTGAACCAGACTGTACATATGACCCTGTACTTTGAGGGTGACCAACTCGCCTACTTTACCGGTGACCTGGCCCCCACCTCAGCACTCTCTCAGGCTAATCCGGACAATAACAGCGCCGAGCCTGAAGAAAACCCGGGCAATACGGACGCTGAGGAAGCTACCGCAATTTAGCGACTGCACACGACAACAACCGGCACCGGGTCTATTTCGGCTGCTTTTGTTCAGCAAGCTGGGCCGCCCGCTGTCGGCGGGCAGCCTTGGCATCTGTTGCTAACGGCCGGTAAATCTCCAACCGGTCTCCCGGTCTGAGCACCCGGGTGGGATCACAAATTTCGCCAAATATCCCTACCTGAGCCTGGTCCAACTTCACTTGTGCAAACGGCGCCAATCCGGCCACCCGGGCAAGTGCCTGGGCTACGGTAGCACCTTCAGCAAGGCTCACGTGATGGCTGAACTGCTCATCCGGCAGCGCATATATCACTTCAATTTCCACGACTAGCCGGACGCCGAATTTTGCCGGGCATAGTGCTCCTCCACCCGCCGGCTGAAGGCATCCACCAGACGATTGGCAATACTCTCAGCCATCCCCGACAATAACCTGGCCAACACCCCTTTTGGTGCAAACTCCAGATGCATGTCGATACGGCAGCCGTCCTCTCCCAAGGCTGTAAAGGTCCATTCACCACGCAGGTGCCGGAAGGGGCCTTCTCTTAAGTTCATGTATACCGAGCGGTCCGGCTGATGAGAATTGGTGGTGACAAAGTGTTCGGTTATTCCCCGTCCCGCCACGGTGACCTGGGCGACCAGGCCGTCGGGGCGGGTTTCAATCACCCGCACCGATTGACAATGGGGCAGAAAATCCGGGTAACGCTCAACATCCACCACCACGGCATAAGCAGCCGCCGGGGTGGCTGCAACCAGGGCTGAACGCGAGATTTGCGGCACGGTCAGGACGCCAGCATACTAGCACCCATTTCCACAAGCCTTTGGAAAACCGGCAATAGCGTATAAACAAATACGGCCAGCACACCTAACGGCGCAACAATACCGCCCACTATCTTCCAGAAAATACTGACCACCCCGGGCCTTAAGCCCAGTTGTTTTTCGCGTACCGCAGCCGGCAAAGCCCATACCGCAAAGACCGCGATTAACAAACCACCCAACGGCAGCATGACATTCTGCGAAAGGTAGTCTAAAAAGCCGAAGATGTTCAGGTCACCCACAACATAAAATTCGGACCAGATATTAAAAGACAGGACCGTACCCAGACCCAGAGCCCAACACATGACCCCCAAACTGATCGCCACCCGCTTGCGCTTGGCATTGTACTCTTCCACCAGGTAGGCCAACGCGGGTTCGGTTAAGGAAATGGCTGAGGTGATGGCCGCAAAACTGACCAAAACAAAAAAAACCGTACCAAAAACCGCACCCAGAGGGAGTTGTCCAAACGCCAGGGGAAGGGTGACAAACATCAACCCCGGGCCTTGTCCCGCTTCCAAACCGTTGGCAAATACGATGGGGAATATCGCCAGACCCGCTGACACCGCCACTACCGTATCCAGCAATGCAATGGTCACCACGGTAGAACCGATGTTTGCGTTGTCCGGAACATAGGCGCCATACGCCATCATGGTGCCCATGCCCAGGCTGAGGGTAAAAAACGCTTGTCCCAAGGCGATAAGCCAGGTCTCCGGGGTAACCTGGTCAAACTTCAGGTCAAACATAAAGGCCCAGCCTTGAGCAAAACCACCGGAATTGATGCTGTAGCCCAACAAAACGATTAACAATATGAATAACAAGGGCATAAACCAGCGGATGGCCGTTTCCAGACCCTTGCTGACACCCTTGCCGACAATCCAGATGGTTGCCGCCATAAACACCGTTTGAAAAAAGATGAGCTGCCAGGGATCTGCAAGAAAATCGTTAAAGGTGCTGGTCGCAAGCTCCGGCGTGGCTTGCTGAAAGCTGCCGCTGCCGGTGATCCAGATATATTTTAACGCCCACCCGGCAATAACCGCGTAGTAGGACAATATGATGAACCCGGCCAACACCCCCATCCAACCAATAAAGGTCCATTTGCGCGAACGTTTGGCTTTGTCCGCAAGCTTGCGCATGGTATGTATGGGGCTGGAGCGTCCCTGCCGCCCGATCATGACCTCTGACATCATGATGGGAATACCCACAAGGGCCACACACACCAGGTAAATCAGCACAAAGGCACCACCGCCGTTTTCTCCGGTGATATAGGGGAACTTCCAGATGTTGCCCAAACCCACCGCGGACCCTGCTGCAGCCAACACAAATAACCAGCGGCTGGACCACATGCCGTGACGAGAATCAGAACCCAATGCCATAGCGTTATTCTTAATGGATGAAATTGGGTGCACATTCTACTACGGATTGGCATCGATGCCGCGACTAATTCCGCTATACTGCGCCGCCTATGGCCAGCAAGAAAAAAACCAGCCCAGGCACCATTGCGCAAAACAAGCGTGCGCGCCGCGATTACTTCCTGGAGCAAACCTTTGAGGCCGGCATTGCCTTGCAGGGATGGGAGTTGAAGAGCATCCGCGACGGGCGTGTGCAGCTGACCGATGCCTTTATCACCCTGCACCGGGGAGAAGCCTTTCTGGCCAGCGCAAACATCACGCCATTAGCCAGCGCCAGCACCCATGTGGTGCCTGAGCCCCAGCGTAATCGCAAGTTACTGCTGCACGCCAGGGAGCTGGCCCAGATATTCACCGGCACCCAACAAAAGGGCTTTACCTGCGTGCCCATCGCCATGTACTGGAAGGGTAACAAGGTGAAGTGTGAAATTGCCCTGGCCAAGGGTAAACAACAGCACGACAAACGTGCGGCCACCCGGGAAAAAGACTGGCAACGAGACAAACAGAGGTTGTTAAAAAGCAGCCACCGCTAGCGTCTGTTAGTTTGCCGTGGCGCCAATAGATTGCCGCCAGGCCACCATTTCGATGGCGCAGGCAGCAGCTTCGTATCCCTTATTCATATTGTTGTCGCCGGCGCGGTTCTGAGCCTGTTGCATATTGAATACGGGTAGAATTTCCACGACAACCGGGCGCCGGAATTCGTGCATGACTTCTCCCAGGCCGCGCATGGCTTCAGCACTGATCATCTCAAAGTGCAGCGTTTCTCCCTTGACGATAATGCCAAAACAGATGACCGCATCGATGGTGCTGTCCAGATCCGTGGCTAACAGGTCTCGAGCCGCTAACGGAATTTCCAAAGACCCGGGCAGGGTATGCTGCTCTATCTGACTGTAACCGCACTCCGTCAGCACCTCAACACAAGCGTTAGCCATGTTTTGGACCAGATCCGGATACCACTTGGACTTAAGAATGGCGATGCGGCCCGGTGCTTGGATTTTGGGCAGCGCTGAAACATCAATTGCCGATTGCATTTACCCGGCATCCTGCAAAGGAGAGTTTTCGGTGAGCTGCCATTCGCTGGTTTCTGCATTACAGGAAATGGCACCTTGGGATTCCAAGTCGGTGAACAGGGCCCGCAACTGCCACACCGGAATGGGTGCGTTGCGCGCCCGCAGCACATCTGCCACATCCCCAACCCGTATACTGGTTTTACCTTCTGCAAACAGTTCCGTAATTACCGCATACACAGTCTGGTGTGTTCTGTCTTCGATGCTCAAGCCGTTCTCCGTCCCCTTTATTCACAGCCGGTTATCTGTGGGCCATGGCAGTGTGCCGTGCTGCTGCGCGGGTGTTTTACCAGAAAGTGCTTATTCCCGCCAGGGTTGGCTGCGCTGATACAGTTCTAAGCGTTTTTCCAGTTCTGATTTGATGGCCACTTCGTCCCCACTAATAGCCTCAATGGCTTGCTGCTGAGTGGCCACCGCCAGTTCAAAATTCCCCAGTTCTGCATAAGCAGCAGCCAGGGTATCTAAAAAGGAAGCACTGGATTTTTTGGCCACTGCCTTGTTAGCCGCATCCAGCGCCAGGGTGCCGTTGCGCAACTCGTCAAATTTGGACGTGGCCAGCAGCCAGGCGTAGTCATTTTGGGCCTGGGCGTTACCGGACTGTGCAGCTAAACGGGACCAACGCAAAGCCTCCGCCCGGGACGGGGCATCTGATTTCTGCAGGTAGTACCCCACCAGGCGCATCATGGCTGAATTCTGTCCCAACTGCGCGCCACGCAGGTACCAGTCCCGTCCCGCTTCTTTATTCTGTTCTACCCCCAGACCAAATTCGTACATGTGCCCCAGGCCAACATAACTGGAGGGTACCCCGGCCCGGGCCGCCTGCTGAAACAGGGCAAAGGCGGTATTGTCGTTCTGCTCCACACCACTGCCGACCAGGTAGGCATGGGCCAGGTTAGCCGCCGCATCGGGCAAACCTTCTTCCAAGGCCTGTTGATAGAACTTTACCGCCTTTTCCGGGGACGGTTCACCCAGTTCACCATTGGCCTGCATAAAACCCATAAACATGAGCGCCTGGGTGGATCCGGCAGCATGGGCCTTGCGGTACCAGGCTTGTGCAATTCGGGGTTCCGGATCCGCCACGTGGACCGCCCGAAAACTGGCGGCCATATGGTTCATGGCAAATAGATGGTCCTGGGCCGCTGCCTTTTCCAGACTGATACGTGCCAACGGAACATTTTTGTCCACCCCATGCCCAAACAACAACGCCCGGCCCTTGTGAAAATGCCCCGGCGCATAGTCCAGTTCCGCCGCCTGGGAAAAGTATTCAAAACCCAGCGCTTCATCCAGATCGGTGCCACGGCCGCTGCTGTGGGCCAACCCCACGGCAACCAGCACAACCGCGTTCTGCGGATTAAACTCTAACGCCCGGTTATAGTCTCGCAGCGCCGACACGGGCATATTCTGCGCGTTGAAGGTATAGCCACGAAAGTAATACGCCCGGGCGCGTTCCCCACGGGACAGATACGGGTCGATGAGCGCAGGCGCCAGGTAAGTACGCGCCAGATTGTATTGCTGCTGCTCGATCAGCGTGGTGGCTTTTTCCACCAGGGCCCGGGCATCCAGGGCCACCGCCGGCGCCGGTCCTGCCGGGCCAAGCCAAAACACCACAGCACCCATGATGAATGTTGATAGAAACCGATTAAACCGCGGCAAAAACATAGACTTAGTTTACCGGATCGTGGGGCGGTTTTTGCAATTGTGCTTGCGCAATTGTGACCCAGGGCGCCTCGCTGCGCTGATAATGTGCCGGTGCACGCCGGCAACGAGCCACGGTTTCGCCAAAAAGTTGATCTGCCCGGGCCAAATCTCCCTGCTGCTGTAAATAAAGTCCGTAACGCACCCGCGCCTCTTCACCGGGATAGCTGGCCAGGAGCGCGTCATACTCTTCCCCCACCCCACGGTCATTAAGGGCCTGCAATGCTCGGGCATACAGCAGATGTCCCTGGGGAGACCGGAAGTTCGGGTTGTCTTCAATGAGCTGTTCCAACTGCACCCGGCACCGGGCAAATAGCTTCTGGCCAAATAATGCCTCAGCCAAGCGCAGCTGTATTTGCGGATTGGTTGCCTGATCACCCTGCAGGCAACCTGACAGCAGGGCTTCCGCATCGGCATACAAACCCGCCTGCATACACTCTTCAGCCAGGCGTTCCCGGCAGCCCAGCACGTCGGGTGATGCAACATCTGCTGACAGCAACTTGTTTTTGCGTTCTTGAAGCTCTTCTGCGCTTTTTACGACATGTAATTCTCGAGAAGGTTGCGCGCCATGCTGAGGCTGTGGTGGAACAACCTCATCCTTCGGCCCACCGCCGCGCAGTTCCGGCAGTAGCTGTGTGACCACGTACAATAGGCTACCCACAAAGGGCAAAAATAGAATCAGCCACATCCACCCCCGGCCGCGGCCGGTTTTGGCTGCATGCCACGCCAGGGCGCTTGAAACCAGGAACAAAATGACTGCTAAAAACGTCATACCCTAGTGTGGGACTAAATCCCGGAAATAAAAAGCCTGGTGCCCAGGTACCCTTAACCAGGCTTGAAACGTGGTAATATCACCACCAGATAGATAGAACAAATCGAAAAGACAGGTAGACCAGGCTGACCAAGTGAGGTGAAAGCAGCTCAGCAAAATACAGCAAGATAAAGACCGGCCCGGGCAATGGCCCTGACCGAGGACACAGCCAAAATTCTGCAAACTACAGATTTGGGGGCGACTTGGTTTCGACGCGGGTGCTGAAACTTGCGGTGCATGCCGAGAGGGTAGTGACTCTCGTAAAACAATCGCTGTAACTTTTATAGTTGCCAACGACGAAAACTACGCACTAGCGGCCTAAAAAACCCGCTTACGTCGATGATTCGTTTCTTGCAAGGAGAAATCGACGGCAAAACAGCAAGATCGTGTGGATGCCTCGCCCGGGGCTGAAGCATTAAAATAAATCGGGCTCGCAGACAACACCCTGACCGTCGGGTCGTTCGACGCTAAAACAATAGACGGACTCTAAGCATGTAGAGCCAATAGCGGATGACCAGCGGACGGGGGTTCAACTCCCCCCGCCTCCACCAAAATAGAAAAGGGGTGCCTTTTGGCGCCCCTTTTCTATTTGGGCTGGTTGAGTTGCAGCCCCGTCCGCGAAGCGGACCGGGGGGCCGGGCGCACGCGCCCGGCAGGCGAGCAGCAAATCGCGTACTAGCGATTTGCGATGATGCGAGCCCTGGGGTTCATGAGAAAGAAAGTGATGCGCCAGGGATGGCAGGCATAATCCAACTAAGCGGTAGTATCCCCCCGCCCCTGCTGAACAAAAAGGGTACTTTCCGCTAACAATGTGATATTTGCTGTGGGTGTTTGTTAGTTGTTTTTGTGTGCCGAAGGCGATGGATGAATGAGTTCGTAAGCTTGTTAAGCTGTGTGTCCGATAGCCTCTTAATCAATTGGCAACTTGGCAAACTTGGGTAATAAGGTGATCGGGTTGTTTAGGTCTGTGTCCTAGTTAGCTTAATTTCGGAATCAAGAACCGAGAGTGCTTCAACAAGATCCAGGAGGAATATCTCATCAGAAAACCGCATCGTCAGGTACCGGAAAGCCTCATGCAATGCTTGAAGTTGACGGGTATCGTAGGAATCGAGAAGCGCATCAAACCAAACGGTTGATTCCTCATCCAGCACAGCTTTGGAAAACAACCCCGCAAGCATATTACCGACATCCGGGCTTCGATCATATTCACCATCGCGTACAAGATGTAAGGCAATACATACTGAGCTGCAGCAATCGGGCTCATAAAGAAGAGACAAGCAAGGATGTCACCATCATAGTCTTCCAATTCTATTGGATTCATCCGGTGTGCAATTTTGTCACTAAAGAACAGTTCTATGGCACGATGCTCCGAATCCCATTCGTTTTGAATAACTTATGGGACACAGACCCAAACAAGTCTGTGAACACTCCATTGCGACAATGACACTTCCTGTAGGTGTTTATTGGTTGAGTTTGTACGCAAGTGGCGTTCGATTAAACCAATTTGGGTGTAAATACCGATAACGTCCTCCCTGCATTCGTCGGCTTGTTTAGAGCTGTGTCCCGGTTTTCTGTATCCCTGTTATCTGTATTATTCAGCAGGCATCATAGTAATGACAAGATAAACAACACGACGAGCAGAATAGAAACCGGCTTACCGATCCGACAGAGACGCTTACCCTGATCGTCATAAAGAGCATCTTCAAAACACCAATAAGGGGAAAGCGCCCCAAACTGCTTAGATTTATCCACTCGATGCTGGAAGGCAGCTACCCAAATTGCCAAATACACTATCGCCAAAATAAGCCAGACTACGTAAAGCAGAGAGTTCAATAACCCCATTAGAAACGGCCGTTAGGTGGGCTTACATTCACACCAGTAGGAATAGTGGCCATCAGACCGATCGATACACAGAACGTACCGTCCGTGTTCCTTTGCAACCCCAGGATCAACCCTGCGCGACTGGGTGATGACGCGTTTTGTGAAATCCCAGGATCATCCGCATCGCATGTCTCAGATGGAGGGGGCGGCGCCTCGCACAACAAGAACGCTCCACCTAACCCGCCAGTTCCGAGCGATAGAGAATTGGTCTTATCACCTTCAATAAACTGATTACAGAGCATTCCGGCGCAACCAATAATTCCAACACGAGCACCGCTGCCACCGGGCTTACGTGGGCCCAGCCTGGCATTTTGATCACGCCGAGCTTCTGATCGCGACTTCAACCCAAATGGATCAGTAAACGCGAGCGGATTCCCATCGACATATCCGAATGTGTTCAGGCCGCCTAATAGACCAATGGGATCAGACTGTGTGTATCGTCCGATCGACGGGGAATAGGGGCGGAAGTAGTTGTAATTCAGCCCCAACTCCCTATCAAAATACTGCCCCGGAAATCGTAGCGGTACCGCCCGATCCGTCGCATCCCCATCCACATCTTCATTGGGCAAGGCCTCCCCAAACGGATCACTCTCCCAGCGCCACAACACATCCCGATTCACATCCACACCATAACGTGGCGTACCCAAATGGTCTGTAAACAAATACAACGTCCCCGCCGCATCATGCTGAGACACTAGCTGCTGACCATCCGCATACACGTACTCCCTGACCGCTGTACTCTGATCATATTCGCCAATCAACTGACCTTGCAGTCCATAGACAAAGTAAGTGGTC
>JANQMF010000103.1 GCA_028280225.1 Pseudomonadales bacterium
GCTGCTGCCCTGGAGGCAAAACCCTTAACATCACCACCGGCACAAAAGGCGCCACCGGCTCCGGTGAGCACAACACACCGCACCTCGCGATCACCAGCCAGCCGCGGCAGCGCCTCAGCCATGGCTGCCATCATATCCGCGCCCATGGCATTGCGCGCTTCCGGGCGGTTCATGGTTAAGGTTGTAATCCCCTCTGAGTGCGTTTCTACCAATTGTTCCGACATGGATATCCCCTACTATTCTTGTTGCGAGTCAAACCTGGTTATGGATTAAACCCGTTCCCGGCAACCAGGTCACACCGGGCAGGATGAATGGTCACCCCAGTGCATTATCCTGCGGTGATCTGGCCCGTGCAAACTGGTAAAACAGCCAGCCCAGCATAATCAGGAGGATACCAAATCCAGCCTCTTCAGGCCGTTCCCACAAGACAAATATCAGTGTCCACAGGGTAATGCCTGCATAAATCACCAGGGGCCATGGATACCAGGGCACCTTAAACGGCCTGGCAAGATCCGGCCGGCGATGGCGCAGCACCGCAACCCCAACAACTGCCAGCAGTGTGTTAAGCCCCATGGTAAAACTGGCAAATACCAGGATGGCATCAAAGGTTGACGTGACCACTAACAAAACCGTCATGCCGGTCTGAAAAACAATGGCTGACCAGGGCACTCCATGGCGATTCTCCTTGGCCAAAAATCCTAACAGCGAAAAATCCTGACCAATCACCTGTAACGCTCTGGGGCCCGCCAGCACCATTGCACTGACCGTTGAGATTAACAACAGGGCAAGCATCAGCCCGACAAGTTGAGCCCCCAACGCCCCAAAGGCAAATTCCGCCACCACATAACCAATTTCCAGCTCACCCGCCATTGCCTCCATGGGCGCAACGGATAAAAACATGATGTGCAGAATCAGATAAACCCCCATGACAATAGCACTGCCCACCAACAACACTTTGGGGAGTGTTTTATTGGGTGCGTCAAGTTCACCCGCCAGATAGGTGGCGGCATTCCAGCCGGTATAGGCATAATTGACATAGATCAAGGCCACCGCAAAGGCACCGCTGGTAATCAGGGCACCGTCGGTGGAGACAAAGAGCCACCGTATATCCTGTAATTGAGGTGTGTGCCACCAGGCCAGGACAATAAAAGCAATAATCAGCACCAGTTTGAGGGCGGTGAAAAATAACTGGAAACGGGCGCTGCCGGTGCGGCTGCCTAAGTGCGCCAGCGCTACAACAAGCACCAGCACCACCGCCACCAGGGTGGTGGGCGTATGCGGCCAGACCGCGGTTAAATAAGTAGCGGAAGTGATTGCCGCTAACGCGGTGGGTGCGGCAAAACCGATCGTTGTGGAAATCCACCCGGAAATAAAGCCCGCGGCGGGATGATATATATTGGTCAGAAAATTGTATTCACCGCCACTTCTGGGCAGGGTGGCCCCCAGTTCGGCATAACACAGCGCTCCACACAGCGCCAGCACCCCCCCAACGGCCCACAACAGCAAAATAACCGGCGCGGACTGAATGTCCAGCAGTTGGAAACCAAGACTGGTAAATACCCCGGTGCCAATCATGTTTGCAACCACAATGCTGACCGCGGTTGGGCTGCTGAAGGTATCACGATTATTCTTCAAAGTGAGTGCGCTATTTTACTGCAATTCATTTAATTATACGGCATGGCTCAGTTATGCTTATGCCGCTATGCAAACAGATAAAGGGCAAACAGACAAAGGACAGACCCGCACAGGGCGGGCCAACACAGTACAAAAGAACAAAACACAACGGGAACCGAACATCCGCCCCGCCAAGTCAACCGATCGCAACGCTATTCTAGCCATGCTGCCCCAACTTGCTGATTTTAACTTACCCCAGGGGCGCGACCCTAAACATTTATGGGCCGCGGATGCTGATCTGGCGGATGCAGTGCTCAACAACCGGGCGCCGGACACCTTTTGCCATGTCGCCGTAAACAGCAATGATCAACCCATTGGGCTGATTTTGGTGAGCCTGCGGCCGGAGATGCTCAGTTGCACGCCCAGTGCCCACCTCGAGGCCATTGTTGTGCACCCCGATGCCCGGGGCAAAGGCCTGGGCCGCCTTTTGCTCACCTATGCAGAAGCCGCTGCAAAACAACACGGCGCACAGTCGCTTACCTTACACGTTTTTGCCAACAACACCCGCGCCCGCGCTCTGTATGATAGCCATGGCTTCAACAGCGAACTGATTCGCGCCATCAAGTGGTTAACATAGCGGCGAGCTTAAGCGATGCGGCGGGTCAGGCCACTGTGCTGCCAGCCGGGTTTATCGGATTGACAGTCTGCGGCGGCAAAATGCACTGAAATAGCCCGGCGAAAATCTTTTCCCTGGTTGGTGCCCGAGCCGTGAATGAGCAACGGATGAAACAATAAAGTGTCTCCCGGCGCCATTTCAATATGAACCCGGTCTCCCAGTTCAACCCCGTTAATGCCGTAGAAGCCGTGATTTATGAAGTCCCAGTCCGGATTAGCGTGCTCCAGAAGCTCACCCTTGTGGCTCCCGGGAATGACCGATAAACAACCGTTATGCCGATTTGCCGGCAGCAAGGCGGTCCACACACCCATAATTTTATCCGCCGGGCGCAGGCGAAAGTAGCGCAGATCCTGATGCATGGGATGCCGGCCGTCTACCCCGGGGGGTTTGTTGAAGACATTGGAAGACAGAGAATAAATTTCCGCACCCAATAGACTTTGCACGGCGGACACCAGGCCCGGCTCCCGGGCAAAAGCAAATAATTCAGGGTCGTTCTCAAAACATAACAGCTTGTTGACCCCGTGTACGGCTGAGGCGGGTTTGACCGCACCTTTGACGATCATGACATCCTGCATGATTTTCATTTCCGCAGGCAGCTTAAGCTTACCTTCAACAAAGTCTAAAAACCGCTGGTTGTAGCGGCTCAAGCGCTCTGCCGGTATTAAGTTTTTCAGCAGGAGATAGCCGTCAGAGGCGTAGTTATCAACTTGCTGTGAAGACAATGCCGGAGCTTGGATACCCATGAATTTTGAGATCGAACTGCTACACTGTTTTCTTTTTAACACGATACACAGGTGATTGCATGGCTGACTTTCCACTTCCAAATGTCTCAACCGATCTCAGCGGTCAGGTGGCTCTGGTCACCGGCACCACTTCCGGCCTGGGCAAGCGATTTGCTCAGGTGCTGGCCAGTTGTGGGGCCAAGGTGGCGATCAGCGGCCGCCGGGTTGAGCGTTTAGATGCTCTGGCGGAAGAAATCAGAGCCAGTGGCGGCGAGGTTGAACCCATCGCGTTGGACATGCGCAATGCGGACAACATTGTCGCCTGCGTCGAACAGGCTGAAAAGACGTTAGGGACCGTGACCATTCTGGTCAACAATGCCGGCATTCCCGATGCGCAACGCGCTCACAAAATGTCCAACGAACTCATTGACGATGTTTTTGATACTAACCTGCGTGGACCCTATATTCTGTCCTGTGAGGTAGCCCGGCGCCTGATTGCGGCTGAAACACCCGGGCGAATGGTCAACATCTCATCCATCGGCGCATTTAACTACTCCGGACAGGGTGCAGCCTTGTATTCCATTACCAAGTCCGGAATTGTACGCATGACCGAAGCCCTGGCGGTGGAGTGGGCCCGCTTTAATATTAATGTCAACGCCATTGCACCCGGCGCTTTTGCGTCCGAGATGATGGACGGCATGCTTGAGCGGATGGGTGACATCAGTCAGCACTTCCCCCGCAAACGCATATGCGACCCTGCGCAGATGGACAGCACCCTGCTATATCTGGTCTCACCCGCATCCGAGGCGGTAACCGGTACCTTCATCAAGATTGATGACGGCCAGGGACCGCGTTAGGCGGCACCCGGCCCCATCCTCAGACCAGCGGCTGATACGCCCCGGGATCACCGGGTATCCAGGCTGCGCGGGGCACCGGCGGGAAAGTTTATCCGTCAGCGTGCCCGCCGCCACCCGCAAGCTGCATCCGGGTGGCCCCGCCGTATTCAGATTTCCCGATAGACCCCGGGCCGTTTCTCAAAAAATGCTGCTACCGCTTCCTGGTGATCCGGTTCCGCATGACATACCGCCTGGAAAGCAGCGGACTTATCCAGCAGTTCGTCCAGGGACGCATTTTCGCTGGCCCGCATAAGCTGTTTGGTCAGCCTGACCGCGTGGGGCGGATTGGCCGCGATACTCCGTGCCAGTTCAACAGACCGGCCCATCAGATCCTCCGGTGCAACCACTTCCGACACCAGGCCCATCCGCAGCGCTTCGTCAGCTTGTACCGGTTCACCACTAAAGGCCATTTTGCAGGCATTGGAATACCCCACCGCCCTGGGCAAGAACCACGCACCACCATCCCCGGGGATAATCCCCAGTTTGACAAAACTCTCCGCAAACATGGCCTTACTGCTGGCAATACGGATATCACACATGGTGGCAAGATCACAACCTGCACCCACAGCGGGACCGTTGACCGCGGCAATTATGGGTACGTTCAGAGCGTGGATGGCCCGCGGGATGCGCTGGATACCCCGGCGGTAAGCATCTGCCTGGTCAAAGGGATCACCGGAGAACAATCCGGTACGGTCGCGCATATCCTTAACATTGCCGCCGGCACAAAAGGCAGAGCCTTCCCCGGTAAGCACACAAACCCGTATGCCTTTGTTGTCATTTACCTCCCGGCAGACTTGTTCAAAGTCATCAAATTGATCATCACCGGTCAGTGCGTTACGTGTTTCCGGACTGGACATGGTCAAAATCAATACATGCCCGTCTCGCTCCTGATTAAGAAAGCTCATTTAATGTCTCGCAAAAAAGGCGCAGTTTGCTCTATTTGGCCATACATTGGCAAACCCGCGGCATCAGCACCGGTGACGCCGTATTTTTTTGGTTATCAAAAGGTGGGACTATGAGTCACCGTACAAGCACCACGCAATCACTACGTTGGACCGGAAACGGCCTAACACATGAAAAAAGTGTTATACCCTCAAGAACTACCCAAGGTGAACGCTCAAAATGCATGTTCTTAGATGGCATAATAAGCCTTGTATAGAAAATTGTGCGGACAAACTTGTATAACTTGGGAGAAAACATTGATTTCAGAATTGTGTGAACGATTTGGCATGGAGTTTCCACTGTTTGCTTTCAGCCACTGCCGTGATGTGATTGCCGAAGTCACCAAGGCGGGTGGTTTTGGTGTGCTTGGGGCTGCCGGGCATACTCCGGAAAGCCTGGAAATTGAACTCACCTGGATTGATGAACAAGTGGGTGGCAAACCCTACGGTGTGGACATTATTGTGCCCAACAGCATGGACGCCAAGGACACCCCGGATATTACGCCAGAGGAGGTGGAAGCCCGGATTCCACCTGAACACCGCGCCTACGTGGAGTCTATTCTGGCGCAAAATGGAATCGACACAAAAGACTTGTGGCAGCGCCCGCGCTCGGGGTTTGGCGACAACATGCGCGAAAACGGTGCTAACGCGATATTAGATGTTGCCTTCGCTCACCCCATTAAGCTGATTGTTAATGCCTTGGGAGTACCGCCACAATTTATGCTGGAACGCGCTCGCGCGGAGGGTGTTGCCGTTGGCGCCCTGACCGGTGCCAAGGAACACGCCATTAAACACTGTGAATCCGGTGTGGATATTCTAATTGTTGCCGGCACGGAAGCCGGTGGGCACTGTGGAGAAGTATCTACCCTGGTTCTGGTGCCGGAAGTACTTGACGCGGTCAAGGATTTTCCCGACGTCAGCGTGGTTGCCGCGGGCGGCATTGTCACCGGCAAACAAATGGCCGCGTGTATGGCCATGGGTGCTGCCGGTGCCTGGACCGGTTCGGTCTGGCTGACCACCATCGAGGCAGAAACTAATCCGGCGGTAAAAGAAAAAATGCTTGCGGCAAACTCCCGTCAGACGGTCCGTTCGCGTAGCCGCACAGGCAAGTACACCCGGCAACTGCGATCCGCCTGGACCGATGCCTGGAGTGCTGACGAGGCCCCTGTGCCGCTGCCCATGCCCTTACAGAGCCTGGTCAGCGAACCCGCCTTGCGCAAGATCGACAAACTGGCTGAATCCGGCGACCCTCAGGCCAAAAATCTTGCCACCTACTGGGTTGGCCAGGGCGTGGGCCTGATGAACAACACGGTAAGCGCCCGGTCCGTGGTCTACGACTTTATGGAAGACTACGCCAACGCTGCGGAAAGACTGGCCAATTCTGTTGCCGGGGATTAGGTTGCCCCCGCTAGCCGGCGGAAACGTCGGCCTGGCTCTGCTGCCTGCGCTGCAGTTCTTCCCAGCTTAAATAGCTGGTGAACTTGTCATCATCAAAGAAGAGCACCGGCCCGTTACAGATAAACAAATACTCTGTGTCTTCCAGCGCCGTTGTGGCCCCGTGCAGCATTCCATTGGGTTCGTAGACATAATCCCCAGCATTTAATATACCGTCGCGAACCTGAAGTTTGCCTTTGAGGATAAAGGTGTGAGATCCGCTCAGATGCTTGTGCGGCCCCGCCACATAACCTTTTAACCATTTAAGTAATACGGCCCAGCAGCCACTTTCGCTGCCGGTATACAGTATTTTCATGAAAGCCTTTTCATCCGTCTGCATCCACTCCATTTTAGATGCCTCAACTAACGTATCCATTAACTGGGTATTAACCGGTGAAATATCTTGGGGTAAGGACATTCGTTACACCTCTTGTGTGTGTCGGGTTTAGGTGGGGCCCCGTGATGTCATTTATTTCCAACATCCAACTGGCGCCTGTCCAGAAATTGGCAGCTCTACCAATTTCTTCCTATGGGTTGCTGCGCAAATTCTTCTTATGAGTTGTTGCGCAACAGGCTGAACAATCAGTGATTGTGCTCATCCATTGAACCAAAACACTCCCGCAGATGATAGGCTTAGACCCATGCCATGGTACGTAGACGATGTTGGATTCAGTTGAAGCCCCCACCCCGGACAATACCACCCTGCTGGTGTTGTGTGGGGGTGCAGGACGACGCATGGGCGGCCGGGACAAGCCCTTGCTGTCCTGGCGCAACAAAGCCATGGTGGACTGGGTCTTGGAGTCGGTACCCAGGACAATGCCCAGGTTGATCAGTGCCAACCGCAATCTGGACCGATACCGTACTCGCGGGACTGTAGTGGCGGATGAAAAATCCGCCGGCTCAGGACCCCTGGCCGGTGTGCTGTCAGCCTGGCGGGTCTGCAATACTCATTGGATGCTGGTGGCGCCCGGGGATGCACCGGATATTCCGGATTTGTGGTGGCAGGTTATGTTTACCGCAGCGGCAGCTCACAATCATCACTGTGTGGTGCACGATGGCGAGCGCCAGCAACATTTACACCTGTTGCTGCACCGCCAATGCGTGGCCGGTTTGCAGGACTTCTTAGCCGGCGGCTATTTTCAGGTGTTTTTGTGGTTGCAGGAACTGAATCCTCAGATTGTGCAATTCGACAATCCAAGCCGATTCAGAAACTTAAACTCCCCAACGGATCTGCGGCGCAGCTGAGCCGTCTGGATCAACCCGCAACCGCGTTAGGATTGGGATAGGTATCAATTTCCTCTTCCCCCTCACGCGGGGTGATGCAAGTGAAATCTTTTTCAATTAAGACCTGCAACGGCCCAACTTGAAAGGGTTCCTGGCCGGTAAGGCCCACTTCTTCTGATCCGGCCCAGTGTTCTGCCTGATCCGTGGGTACGGTCACCCGGATAGTGGTCCCACTGTCGCCGGGTATCTGTTCAGCGGCAAATGCGCTACCCGGGCTAAGTTCGTAAGCCAACCGGGTGCCATCGGGAAAGGCGGTGGTTTCCACGACCGAGCCGCCTGCGCCAATATGCTCAACTTCGCTACGTGTCAGGCGCAGGCGCAAAGCGTTGCCGCGCATTCTCAACTTCATTGTGCAGATCCCGGATTAATCCTCAATAAACTGAGCCTGAATGTAATTCTCTATGCCGGTTTTTTCAATCAATCCAAGCTGGGTTTCCAGCCAGTCCACATGTTCTTCTTCCGAATCCAGAATATCCTGGAACAGTTTGCGACTGATGTAGTCTCCAACTCTCTCACAATCCACAATGGCCGCGCGCAAATCCGGCATGGCCTGCATTTCCAATTTCAAATCACACTCGACAATCTCTTTTACACTTTGCCCAATCATCAGCTTGCCCAGGTCCTGTAAATTCGGCAGCCCCTCAAGGAAGAGGATACGCTCGATCAGTTCGTCGGCATGTTTCATCTCGTCGATGGATTCGTGGTGCTCGTGCTCTGCCATCCGCTTAAGACCCCAGTCTTTTAACATCTTCGCATGCAAGAAGTACTGATTAATGGCAGTCAGTTCGTTTTTCAGCACCTTATTCAGGTGCTCGATAATAATGGGATCTATGGTTTGCATAACACGTTCCTGGTTTGTTGCTGAGCAGAATGCACCAAGGCTATCCAAAAGGCAATCTCTTTTTGCTGTAAGTTATTGATTTTAAAAGATAATTATTCGCACCAGCCAATTGCAATCCGAGGGAAAAAAGTATTGCAATTAAGAATGATTTGCATTTAAAATTGCGTCACCGCTGTCATACAGGTCTGTCCCAGCCCAATGTTTGTTTGTGTGTGCAAAGCCATTTCCGACAAGGATATCCAAACCGCCATTTTGGATGGTGCTGAAGATATGGAAGCCATTACCCGGGAACTGGGTGTGGGCACCGGCTGCGGGACTTGCCATGACTTTACCCAAGAACTGATTCATCAAACCCTGGCGGCAAAACTCAGCTACGCCGCCTGACCGTCTACACTAAACCTCGCCCCGTTCCAGCAGTTGCCGCGCGATGATAATGCGCTGAAGTTCATTGGTACCCTCGCCAACCACCAGCAAGGGTGCGTCACGGTAATATCTTTCCACCTCGTTGTCCGGCGAGTAGCCATAAGCACCGTGAATGCGTAAGGCTTCATTGGCATTATGCATGGCCGCTTCCGTGGCAAATAATTTCGCCATGCCAGCCTCCATATCACACCGGCCTCCCCTGTCGTAAGCCTGCGCGGCATTCTGGGTCAGCAGACGGCCGGCTTCCACCTTGGTGGCCATATCCGCCAACTTAATCTGGATGGCCTGATGTTGTCCGATGGGTTGGCCAAATGTTGTGCGCACCTTGGCATACTCCAGACTGGCTTCCAATGCCGCCCGAGCCACGCCCACTCCCCGGGCGGCAACATTGATGCGTCCCAGTGCCAGGCCGGCAAGAATCTGTTGTAAACCACGGCCCGGGCGCTCTCCAATCAGGTTGGTGGCGGGCACCCGCACGTCCGCAAAGACAACCTCTGCCGTATCCACACCGCGGTAACCCAGTTTGCTGAGTTTGGTGGCCACGTAGCCGGCGGACTTTTCCACAAGCAACAGACTCATCCCCCGGTGTCTGGGTTGGGCTTGGGCATCGGTTTTGACCAGGACCGCCAGAATATTGCCTTGTACGGCATTAGTGATCCACTGTTTAGTGCCGTTGATCAAATAGTCATCCCCACAGCGGTCCGCCCGGGTGCGTATCGCTTGTAAATCGGTGCCGCAATCAGGTTCCGTGAGGGCAATTCCCCCGCGTAACTCTCCGGTCGCCAGGCGGGGCAGGAATGTTTCCTTGGTGGATGGGTGGGCAAATTTCTCAATCGCCGCACACATAATCAGGTGAGAATTAAAGATACCCGAGACGGACATCCATACCGCGGATACCCGTTCGACAATTTTTGCGTAAGTGGCGGCGCTAAGTCCCAAACCACCATACTGGTGACCAATGGTGGCCCCAAACAAGCCAAGGGCTTTCATCTTTTCCACTATGTCGGTTGGATATTCGTCAGCCAGTTCCAAATCCCTGGCGTAGGGTTTAACGTCTTTCGCCAGAAACTTATCCACCGCATCAAGAATTATCTGCTCATCACTCATAAGGTTGTTGGGTTACCGGCTTAGTAATCCAGTTGGTCGTCTACGCCATGACCACGCTTGGGAATAAGCATGCTTCGCTTGAAACTGATCACCTGTGTACCGTCTTGTTTTTTGCCAACACTCTCAACGGTGACAATGCCCTGGTTGGGCCGGGATTTGGACTCCCGGATACTTAAAACCTTGGATTCCGCATACAACGTATCACCGATAAAAACCGGCCCGGTCAGCCGCACCTCATCCCACCCCAGGTTGGCCACAGTCTTTTGCGAAATATCGGACACCGACATGCCCGTGACGATGGAGAGGGTTAAACACGAGTTAACCAGAACCTGGCCAAATTCGGATTTACCCCCATACTCCCGGTCGAAATGGAGCGGGTGCTGGTTCATGGTCAACAAGGTAAACCAGGTATTGTCCGACTCTGTAATACTGCGCCCCGGACGATGTTCGTAGACATCACCTACTTTGAAATCTTCAAGGTATCGCCCGTAAGACTCCCGGTACCGTTGCCCGCCAACAGGTTTTGCTTCTGCAACCATCTTTTCCCCTTTTACCTCTTCACTCTTTTTACCTGTTCACTCTTTTCACCCTTTTTACCCTTTTTACGTGCCACCCGGGGTGAAAGGCAGTGCCTCTCTTTTGTGAAGTTCATGTTTTGTTGTAGGGTAAGGCATGTTCATCTAAAGGAGAAGGCCGTGTCAGCCCCCAATCCGGCACCGGGTTTTAAGAAACACCCGGAATATGAACTTAACTTCAGTCCACTGTCAGAGGAATTGGTGATCAAGGTGGGTGACCAGGTCATTGCCCGCAGCCAGCGTGCCATTGCGGTGACCGAACGCGGTTTAAATCCAGTGTGGTACATGCCCCTGGAGGATGTGGATGCGAATCTGATCACCCCAACCGACCGGGAAACCTATTGTCCGTACAAGGGCCATGCCAGTTACTGGTCGATCAATCTGCCCGAGCAAACCTGCGAAAACGTCATCTGGGCTTACCGCGATCCCTATGATGAATGTGCTGCCATCGCTGGTTATGCGTCGTTTTATACCAATAAAGTAGATCTTTACATCAACGGTGAGCGCGCCGGACACAAAGGTCCGGGATACGCTGATTAGTTATCGGCCTTTGTATACCGGTGTCCGCTTTTCCAGGAAAGCAGCTACCCCTTCCTTGGAATCTTCAGTTGTGCGCAGGTGTTGGATTTGTTCACTGGCCCAACGTCCGGTATCACGCCAGTCCGGCTCAAGGGTGCGCCGCAAGCCGGCCTTTAACGCCCGCACTGCCAAGGGTGGGTTTGCGGCAATCTTTGCCGCAATGTCCATGGCTGTAGGCAACAAGGCTTCATGAGCCACTGTGCGGCTGACCAGACCAATGTCTGCGGCAACCGAAGCATCGATCACTTCGCCGGTAAACAATAGTTCCGCAGCGCGTTCCCGCCCCACCAGTTGGGCTAAACGGCCCAGCCCCGGCGCATCACAGCACAAGCCTCTAATCACAAATAGTTCACCAAATTTTGCGTTTTCGGATGCCACTCTGATATCAGCCATAAGCGCAAGTTCCATACCCCAACCCACCGCCGGCCCGTTCACCGCCGCAATCACCGGAATATCCGTATGCAGAAGTGCATCAGCTGCCGGGGTCAAGCCACCGCTGCGCCGTGAACGCGCTTTAAACTCCTCCGGTGCCGGTGCGCTGTTACCGAGAATTTGTTTAACATCGTCACCGGCGCAAAAGGCACGGCCGTTGCCCGTAATAACCAGCACCCTGGCCTGACTGTCCCTAACGGTATCTTCCAGTTCTGCGTATAGCTGATAGGTCATGGAGTTCATCGCTTCCGGGCGGTTCAGCGTAATTACGCCAATATGATTGTCGACCTTGTACAGCAAGGGTTGTTCATCACTCACGTCGTTCTCCTAATGTCTGTAGAAATGACCGGGTTTGCCTAAGGATGGTGTCAGCCCGGGCAACCGGATCCGCAAATGCCGTCCGATAGCGGGCGGACCTGATTTCTAAACTCAACGGTAAATCCTTGGGGAAGGCCGCCAACAGGGTACCTAAGTCAAGTTCCCCCTCCCCCGGCGCACTACGCCCGTCCAGGGCATCGGCCAACAGGCTTTCATAATCATCCGCACAGTCCCGCTTGCCGTCACACAATTGTAAATAGGGGTGTTGAGATCCATTAATGTCCGGCAGTTTGTCCCACTCGCCGCTTCGGGCAAGATGTAGTGCGTCAATCAAGATCGCAAAATTATGATCCACACACACCTGCAACAGCTCTTGAGTCTGAGCCAGACTTTTAACTTGGGTGATTTTGAGAAATTCCAGGCAGGGCTGAAGATCACTGCCGCTGCACCATTCACTGATCCGGGTAAGTGCCGGGGCCAATTGTTCCGGCAGGGCTTCATCGCTGACCACCAGTAAATTGTCAGCACCCAGGCGATGTCCAACTTCAACAATGCTCTGATGCGCGCGGTTTAATTCACCACCCCGGGGAATCCACAGGACCTCCACATCAAGAAAACCCAACCCCTGCTCCCGGACCTCCAGTAACTTCGGTTCATCCTGAGGCTGCCACTGGTCCGGCCGCACCATAATGCCAGCATCAGAATATCCGACTGCCAGGGCAGTTTCTGCCACCGTCAGGGCATCGAACTCAGGCAGCATACCGCTGGCCAGTGAAATTCTACGGTGACCAAATTCTGTCATGGCCTGAGTCTGCCCTTTTTTGCGGGCGGTTGCACGTATCCCCCGGGGTTGCTAAGTTGCTGCTTTGCATCCGGCCGGGAACACCATGCAACCCATCGACTATATTCAGCGCACCCACGACCAGTATAAGGCGCTGGGTTACCCGGCTTATCAATGGGTGCATAGCAACACGGCTCCGGCTTTTGTACCTCTGGCCAAACCCCTCGGCCAATGCCAGGTTGGCCTGATCGCCTCCGGCGGCATTTACGCCCAGGGACAAATTGCCTTCCACTATAAAGATGATCTCAGTTACCGGGAAATTGATACCCGCCTGCCACGCGAGCAATTGCGCGCCACACATTTTGCTTATGACCTGACCGACGCCCGCTTAGACCCTAATGTTGTTTTCCCATTGGATACCCTGCGCCAATGTGTTGATCAGGGCGTCATTGGCGCGCTTGCCCCACGCGCTTATACCTTTATGGGCGGCATCTACTCCAGCCGCAAAGTAAAGGATATGTTGGCACCCGCGTTAGCCGACAGAGTGATTGATGACGAGGTGGATCTGGTTCTCCTGGTGCCGGTGTGACCCGTCTGCCACCAGTCCGTTGGACTGATCGCCCGGGAAATTGAAGCCCGGGGTATCCCTACCCTGAGTTTTTCCAGTGCTTATTCCATTACCGAGGCGGTGCACCCGCCCCGGGCCGTTTATCTCGACTACCCCCTGGGGCATACCACCGGCAAACCCAACAACCCGGACAATCAAATGGCCATCATGCAGCAGGCTCTGGCCGCCCTGCAGGAGATGGACACACCCACAATCACATCTTTGGACTTTGCCTGGGCAGACAGCGATGCGTGGAAGGATCAGGTTATGCGTCCACAACCCGGTGCTGAAAACGACGGCCGGGATAAGGGTGACCACCGTGATGATCGTGTGACGCGGCACACCACACCCCAGTATCAATGCAAAGAAGATGCTGACCTGGCTGATCCGCATTGCCCCACCTGTATTTTTCCCGAAGGATCTTCATGACCGCGACGATATAAGCCGTCAGAAGGTGCGAATGAGCCCCTGGCTTGTCATATAACCCTTACCAGTCCAGGTCGTCGGGAATTTCGAACCGGGCATAATATTCATCATCCGCAGACTTTTCTTTGGCATCCGAGCCGGTTTTGTCGTGCGCAACAATGATGCGCTTGGGGTCACGCGCCTCAATTTTTGCGGCAATCTGTGGTAACAGAAAATGGTAGTTGCCGTCATTGTTGATGATCAACAATCGCCCTTCGCTGAGTGCTTCCTGCTGGGCCTTGGTCACATACAACTTTTTAATCCGCTTGCCGTGGACAAAGTTATAAGGTACCGCATCGTCCTCAGGAACCTTGGTAATACGCTGGTCGTTGTTGAGGATAATCTGTTTTATTTCTGCCCGTAGTGCCTTGGCTGCATATTTGTCATTATGCTGCCGGGCCAAGGCTTTATCCCGGGCTGTTTTTTCTGCCTGGCGCTGCCTGGCCCTTGCCTTACTGTTATCCGTCTCGGACTCAGCAACATCCGCGGAGGCCTTACCACCCTTCTGGTGTTTAGCCTTGTGCCGCTGTTTGGCCAAGGTTTCTGCCCGTTGCTGACGTTCAGCCTTCCTGGCTTGCGCCCCGGTTGCCAAACCTGCTTTAACCAATTGATCTCTAAGGCTTTCTGCCATGCTGACCCGCCCTTAAAAGCTGCCTTTCTAACTGCCCCACTATGCCTGGCAGCATTTTATTTCACCTCGCTGCCCGGGACAACTTCATCACCGGACAATTGAGCAGACTCCCGGCGCCGCAGATACCAGCCGCCCAGACCGCAAGCCAGAATACCCAGGTTGCCTGCAAAATCCAGTAACATCCATTGGGTAAACATGGGGACCACATAAACAAAGTAGTAGTTAAAAACAAAAAAGGGGATGGATCCGACCAGGCCAAAGTACAAAAACGTCCTGGCGGTAAAACGGGATAATCCAATGATAATGCCGCACAATACTGCCTGGGCACCAAAGCAGCCGATAAACAGGGCTGCGTTCAAATCGCCGTTCACATAATCAGGTTTTAGGACCACTGCCTCAACCGCCAGGGGGAATAACAGGGCCCAAGCGCCCAGGGTTAGAAAAATCAGGGCTAAAAAAAGCTGGATCCGATCCGCGGTCACCACCACCTCCTAAGGTTCAATGTTAAAAGACACCCACACCGTGGCATGAACGCGAATATTCTCCGGCACAAATAGCAGGGGATCGTAGCCGGCAACGGGTGAGGCCGCCCGCATTTGGGTCACCTCCTCACTTTGGGCGCGTCTTAGATTAACCGGTTGCCGGGTGGGCAGACGTTCCTCGCCAATCTCGTAAGGCCTTCCCACCCGCACCCCCAGACCGGCAGCCACTTCATCCGCCTTACCTTTGGCGTTGCGGGTTGCTTCCCGCAACGCGGCAATTTTTAAACCGTGTTCATCATCAACGCCGGTCAGCGGCGGCCTGATTTCAGTTATGCCCGCCCGGGACAGAGCCTCGATCAACACTTCGTACTGTGTCAGTTTGCGCAACTTGACCGTCAACGTTCTGTTAACAACAAAACCGACCATTTTTTCGTTGGAGTTGCGGTCATATTCCACTTTGCGCCTGATGGCAACACCGCTGAAGGCCAGATCACGCTCTGCAATTTTGAACCGCTTGATCGCCTCGATAACCGCCCGGCCTTGCGCATCTGCCCTTTGTTTAGCCAGCGCCACGCTCTTATCTTCACTGTAAACGGTGGCGGTTATTTCCACAAAGTCCGGCACAATTTCTGCCTGGCCTTCACCTTTGACAGTAATCAGAGATTGTTGCGCATGGATCATGCCGGCTGCAAAAACCAGGTAAAGGGCAACTATGTATTTCATGTTTCATCCGATGTTTGGAATATCACCGTAGTTTATCCTGATTAGATGAACAGAGACCTAATGTCTTACAATGAACCCCGAGCGTAAACGTGACTAAGGGAACAGGTGGATGACACTCTATCTTTGGCTAAAGGCAATCCACATCATTTTTGTAGTGGCCTGGATGGCGGGTATGTTGATTTATCCGCGTTACAAACTGCATCAGTTATCGAGTCAGCCGGGTGAACCTCTGTTTGAGACCATGAAGGACGCTGGCGCCCGCCTGAAAAAGATTATTTTAACACCCGCCATGCTTATCGTCTGGGTGCTGGGACTGGCCTTGCTGGCCGCTAATACCGGCCTGATGAGTTCGGGCTGGCTGTGGGCAAAAATTTTGTTTGTTGTACTGCTTTCCGGTTTACACGGTTATTTTGTTGCCCTGGGGCGCAAGATAGACAATGGCGAGGCCAGCGTGACGGCTTCCCGATTGAAGATGCTGAACGAGCTACCCTTTGTGCTGATGGTTCTTATTGTCATCCTGGTGATTGTGCGTCCTTTCTAGTCTGACCGCAGCTCAAAAATATGGTTAGGCCCGATTTTCTGCCGGGCAACCGCTAACTTTTTAGGGCCTGTGCCAAGCCGGCTCGCCACTCTCCCGATAACCTGGCACACCGCCTCCTGCGGGTGCCGGTCCACCCGTCTATGCAGATTTTTCGGTGACAATGTCCCGTCCGCGTTCAGCTTCGGTTTATTTTTGGTGTTTTACAGTCAGACACAGATCAATCTTGCGCTGCATAAAGCCGCATGTAGTACCACTTGTTAACCAGGAGTAAGACCGTGAAAGTACAAATCCTATTCATATTGGCGCTACTGGGCACAAGCCTGAGCAGTGCAAGCTGGGGAGCCCAATCCGGACCCGTGATGCGTTTATTTCCAACCACACTGCTGGAGGATATTCGCGAAACCAGCCAGGTGGCGGAGAGCATGGAAAACGACCTGCAGGAAGTGATTCACCGGCTGGACTTGCAGAGCAAACTGTACGAAGAAAGTTTGTGTGCTGACGCTGATGCGGACCCCGGATGCGACCGCATGGCCGGTCAAATAGGGGCCACCTATCTGGAAATGCTTAACGCAATGAGCGAACGGCTGCCGGAAATGGAGCGTGCGGTGACCAGCACCCGTAACGCCTTGCAAAAAAGAATCAACTCGGAGCTGGGACAGCGGACTACCCCAACAAGCTTGCAGGAACAAATTCTGGGCAAGGCAACCCGGACCAGCAACGTCACAAGACCGGCCCTGCGTGGCAGTTATGGGGTGCGCATGTCGGATCGTATCAAGCAATATTACAATCTGGTTGCCACCCACAAAAACGGCCCAAATCACTCCATGGCCG